>NZ_JAWOQP010000033.1:0-46107 GCF_033337375.1 Vibrio sp. YT-17 | reverse complement strand
CGCTGGACTAAACAAAGGCCCCCTTTTAGGGGGCTCACACAAAGCCACCTTCTTTAGAAGGTGGTAATTTACTTTCTATCGCCGAACTGTACAAATTTATCTTGACCTTGGAGCTTACTCTAAGGTTTATCCTTAGCAATAGGTAAATCACCGATACCAATAAGGAAAAAATTATGTGTACAAAACATCAAGGTTGCCAATCTAGCAAAATCAAAACTGCGGTGCCGCTTGGTGCAAGCGAGTCATGCTGTGCGCCAGTAAAATCTTCGCTCAATATCTCTCAGGCCAGTGTTGATGTTTCTGAAAGCTCTTGCTGTAGTGGAGGAGGCTGCAGCGTTGACACAGGCGAGGAAGACGATCCCACAAGGGAGAGTAATTCCTCCGTTCGGAACGCTTGGCTTGTGTCAGGTATGGATTGCCCATCTTGTGCGCAAAAGCTTGAGAAAGCCATTACGTCTTTACAAGGCGTCAGCCAAGCCAAGGTTTTGTTTGCAACAGAAAAACTGGTCGTCGATTTTGATGGTCTAGAGCTGAAAGCTACGATAGAGCAGACAGCCCAAAAAACGGGTTTCCCGCTCTCTTCACTTGATGCTCCAAAACCAAGCACTACAAAGAAAGGCTGGCTTGGCGTCATAAGAGACAACATCCAAATTCTCTCGATTGCTGGTGCAATGGCTACTGCGGCAGTAATTTCTAAGATCGACCCTCAAATAAGCGCTTGGTTATTCACTTTGACGTGTTTACTTGGTTTATACCCAATCGCGCTCAAAGCATTTAAGTTGGCGCGTAGCGGTACGCCTTTTGCGATTGACACGTTAATGAGTGTAGCGGCGCTCGGCGCTTTATATTTAGGTGAAACCGCCGAAGCCGCAATGGTGTTATTGCTTTTCCTTATTGGTGAAAAGTTAGAAGCATATGCATCATCTCGCGCGCGAAGCGGTGTCCAGGCGTTAATGGACTTAGTCCCAGAAAATTCAATTTTAATTATTGATGGTGAACGCAAAGAAGTACCAGCTGCGCAGCTTAAACCAGGGGATATCATAGAAGTCGCACCCGGAGGTCGTTTGCCTGCCGACGGTGTTTTGCAAGATGCGCTTGCGAGTTTTGACGAAAGTGCGTTAACGGGAGAATCTGTTCCCGTTGAACATCAAACCGGTGGCAAAGTGATGGCCGGGGCTGTGGTTGTCGATAAAGTGGTTCGTTTACAGGTGACTTCCCGTCAGGGCGAGAATGCGATAGATCGAATTCTTCATTTGATTGAAGAAGCAGAATCCCGTAAGGCACCATTAGAACGCTTTCTTGATAAATTTAGCCGTTGGTATACGCCACTAATGATGTTGGTGTCTCTGATGGTTATCGTTACGCCGCCATTACTATTTGCCCAACCGTGGGAAACGTGGATCTATCGAGGACTCGCCCTGCTGTTGATTGCTTGTCCATGTGCATTAGTCATTTCAACGCCTGCGGCGATCACTTCTGGCTTGGCGGCAGCGGCTAAGCGGGGCGCATTGATCAAAGGTGGAGCGGCGCTTGAGTTGCTTGGCAAGGTTGAGTCTGTCGCATTTGATAAAACTGGGACACTGACGCAAGGTAAACCAGAAGTGACCGACGTCTTTGCTTTTGATATGGATGAAGACAAGTTACTTAGCCTAACTGCGTCAATCGAGGTTGGTTCAAGTCATCCTCTAGCGGTTTCTTTAGTTACCAAAGTGCAAGAGCAGGGGCTTACTATTCCTGAAGCGTTGGATAAAACCGCGCAAGTAGGCTCTGGTGTCACTGGTTACGTCGATGGAAAAATGGTCCAAGTGGTCACGCCTTCAAAGGCAGACTTTCCACTTTCTCAAGAAGCCAAAGAGCAAGTGGTTACGTTGGAACAACAAGGTAAAACGGTTGTCATTGTTCGTTACGATGACGAGGTCATTGGCGTGATCGCATGGCAAGATACATTGCGCTCAGATGCCCAGCAAGCCATCGCAATGTTGAAGGAACTTGGGGTCACGTCGGTGATGCTAACGGGTGACAACCCGAGAAGTGCAGAAGCAATGGCAAATAGAATAGGCTTGGATTATAAAGCGAGTTTGTTACCTGCAGACAAGGTGCATTACGTCGAGAAACTATCACAACAACATACCGTTGCGATGGTGGGAGACGGTATCAATGATGCTCCAGCCATGAAAGCTTCGAGCATTGGTATTGCGATGGGAGGCGGTACGGATGTTGCGCTCGAGACTGCTGATGCGGCGTTAACACACAACCGGTTGATTGAGCTACCTGCCATGATAGAACTGTCGCGTGCGACGCTAAGTAACATTCGTCAGAATGTCGCGTTAGCGCTAGGTTTGAAAGGTGTATTCTTAGTGACAAGTTTACTTGGGGTTACTGGGTTGTGGGTTGCAGTATTAGCTGACAGTGGTGCAACAGCACTGGTGACATTGAATGCGTTGAGATTACTTCGTTTTGAGTCCAAACAGATCAAATAACTGACCTAACCAATGATCCCACTCATTAATAGCCCGAGGCATTCGTGTATCGGGCTTTTTTTAACCGTATTCACCTGATGCGATCAGACGTTTTTCTCGTCCTTGAAATCACGCATTGCTATGCAACAAAATGATTTAACGCCCCTTAAAGTGTGATCAATACCAGTTTTGTTTGAAATTTCATTTTCATTACATTTTGTCATTGTGATTGTGATCACTCTATGTTGGTGAAAGGTTCGCTACAGTGCATCTGTACCCAATAACTGATTAATGAGCTTATTGTTCATAAAATAAGCCACAATAAGGAGCGACTTATGTCTCAAGCTGTATTCCATTTAGGTGTTACTGAAGCTGATCTTAATGGTGCGACTCTAGCGATCATTCCTGGTGACCCAGCGCGTGTTCAAAAAATCGCAGAACAAATGGAAAATCCAGTATTTCTAGCAAGCCATCGTGAATACACGCTATACCGTGCAGAGCTAGACGGTAAACCTGTTGTGGTTTGTTCTACAGGTATTGGTGGTCCTTCTACCTCTATCGCAGTTGAGGAATTGGCACAGCTTGGTGTTCGCACTTTCCTACGTGTTGGTACAACGGGTGCAATTCAACCGCATGTAAACGTGGGTGACATGATCGTAACGACGGGGTCAGTTCGTCTTGACGGTGCGAGCCTACACTTTGCTCCTATGG
The DNA here is from genome assembly GCF_033337375.1 of Vibrio sp. YT-17. Classification (NCBI taxonomy): domain Bacteria; kingdom Pseudomonadati; phylum Pseudomonadota; class Gammaproteobacteria; order Vibrionales; family Vibrionaceae; genus Vibrio; species Vibrio sp. YT-17. The sequence continues at coordinate 42,937 of NZ_JAWOQP010000033.1, read as the reverse complement.
AATTCCCAGCAGTTGCTGACTTTGAAGTAGCAACCGCAATGAAAGCAGCGGTAGAAGAGTCTGGCGCTACAGTTCACATGGGTGTGACTGCATCAAGCGACACGTTCTACCCTGGTCAAGAACGTTACGATACGTTCTCTGGTCGTGTTGTTAAGCGTTTCCAAGGCTCTATGCAAGAATGGCAAGACATGGGCGTACTTAACTTCGAGATGGAGTCTGCAACACTGCTAACAATGTGTGCGAGCTCTGGTTTAAAAGCGGGTTGTGTGGCTGGTGTTATCATCAACCGTACACAAAAAGAGATTCCAGATCATTCAACTCTGAAAGAAACGGAAGCGCGTTCAATTAAAGTGGTTGTAGAAGCAGCGCGTAAAATGCTTTAAGCCGCTATAGTTGGCATTTAAACAAACAGAAAAAACCAGAGGCTAACCTCTGGTTTTTTTCTACTTATAGAAAGGCGTACAGCTAAAATTTAGGTATAAAAAAAGCAGCATTAATGCTGCTTTTTATCGTTGTGAATTTTAGTTTTTCTTAATGGCACTAGATCTCGTCTGAACCGCCCGCGTCTTTAAACCAAGCCGTTAAGTGCGTTCTTAAATCTTTAAGCTCATCGGGGCCAATCAGGGCTAGCCCTAAGTCTTCAGCACGAGTAATGTCATTGTGACGAAGAGGACGGAAGCTCACCAACATTGCGCGCGCTTGTAAGCCACCTAATAGATCGCGAAGCGATTCTAACTTATATAAAGTATCGTCGCCGTCATCTCTCATGCCTTTGGTTTTGCACTCGATGATGTGCAGCTTGTTGTTTACAACTGTTGCGACATCTAACTCATTGCGTACTTCACTTTCACCAAGTTTGCGATAAACCTGAACATTTAACGATCGATCTTGAATCGTCGGCATGGTGTCTTGGATTTGCTTCACGGTGCTGTGAACCAAAGTTTCTAACCACTCACCGTTTGAAAAGCGTCGAGCATCTTCATCTGCAAACGTTAAAACGCCATTCTCATAGGTGGCGATTTCTGCTTCTACTAAATCTGAAAGCAACATGTTGAGCTCACGGTAGCCCTGCTGTTTTTCGGAGAGCTCGACATCAAGCTTTTGTTCTTTGCGGCATGTGGTTGCAAGGTAGTTAAGTGTTGCTAGACCTGGCCCAAGTTCAAGCGCATTTGAGGCCCATCGTTCACCAAGTTCATACAATTTTTTATCAAGAAGAGGTGGTAAATCAACGTGGTGAAACTCGCCGCGTGCACCAAAGATAGTGAGGTAATCTGCAATCGTAATGTGATCTTCGACTTGGGTATCTTCTTTGCCATCAGGGTATAACCAACAAAGCTTATCGCTACTAGGCTCAACCACAAAAATTGGCCAGCGATAGGTACGGAAAACTTCGTACACCGACAACAAGCGATGACGAAGACCACAGCTCGCGTTCAATTTTACATCTTCGCCGCGTTCATGGAGGTCTTTTGCCAGTTTTTGAATTGCTTGTTTGATCAGAGATGTATTAACAGCGGATGGAATTTCAAAAAATTCAGAAGTAATTTCTCGTTGATCTAAAACGGCACTCAGTCGGTCAAATATATCTAACTGGCTCTTGTCTCCGATGAAGACGATATGTGTGCTTAGCGTACGATTATCTAATAGAGGAGTGACCAATCTCACTGGGTCTTGGTCGATAATACCAACATGAACAGCCATAGATTTTCCTTTTTATGAGGCCGCTCGAAAAGAGTTGTGCAAGGGGATGAGCTGGCCTTATTAATCATATGTAGACATGGCCGACAAAAAACAAGGGCGACTTAACAAAAAGTCGCCCTTATACAGTTGATTGCACTAATTAATGCTCTTAATTATAAAGTATTTATAACTTAAAGCGGTGGACCAATTCATTTTGCTGATGAGCCAAGTGGGTCAGTGATTCACTGGTTTGTGCGATACTCGACATGGCTTGGAAACTTTCATCGGCGATGCTGTTAATATCTTCAATGCTGCGAGCAATGTCTGTTGATGTTTCACTTTGCTCTGCTGCTGCTTGTGAAATGTGAGTACTCATTTGGCTGATCTCAATGATTAGCGCCTGGATCTCTTCCATTGAGCTGTTCGCTTTTGACGCTTGCTCAACCGACATCTCCATATCGCTCATACAGCTTTGTATGACTTGGTTTGCCGATTGTGAGCTGGATTGCAGATTACTGATCATAGATTCAATTTCAGTGGTTGATTGAGTCGTTCTTGATGCGAGTACTCGTACTTCATCTGCCACTACCGCGAAGCCGCGACCTTGTTCACCAGCGCGAGCCGCTTCAATTGCCGCGTTCAATGCCAGTAGGTTGGTTTGCTCCGCAATGTTGCGGATCACATCAAGGATAGATCCAATTTGACCACTCATCTTTTGTAGCTCAGAAACTGCGGAGACCGATTCGTTCAAACGTGTTTCTAGTTGATTAATGGTTGAGATGTTACTGCTCATAACATTTCTGCCTTCTTCAGAGGCAGATTCGACGCGTTGCACCATTTCTAGCGAGCCTTGCGCACTTTGCGCGACTTCCTGCACTGAATGAGACATTTCTGTCATCGCGGTAGCGACGTTTGCCGTTTGTTCGCGTTGAGAGCTCAATTTAATTTGTGCTTGCGAAGAGGTGCGTTCGTTGGCTGTCGCGGTTGACGATAGGTTTTCTGACGCTTCGTTGAGTTTCACCAAGATCTCGTGAAGGTTGTCGGCGAGTGAGTTAATGTGTCCACTCACACGGCTGAATTCGTTGTTATAGCGAATATCGATACGCTGTGTCATATCACCTTCAGTCAGGCCTTCTAACACTTTTAGAATACGAGTCAACGGTTCGCGAACGCTTTGTGCGATGTGGTAGCCAATCGCTGTCGCGAGTAAAACGACAATAACGCCAATGATGATGGCTTTCGTTACACCCGCCGAATATATGTCACCTGCATCTGCCAATGATTCATTGAGCTTATCTGTTGCGGTTGTCGTGAATTGCTCAAGAATCGCCATGGTTGAATCCACTTTATTTGCTAGGTTGGCGATATTGTTATACAAAGCGGCGCGAGCATTGAGGTAATTATTATGTTGGTCTAACACACCGCCACGCATACCAACGTCGCGAGTAAATTGCTCTACAGATTCGCCAAATGCTTTTTCTAGCTCAGGAAGTTGAGTCACCAACCCGCGGAATGCGTAATTCAAGTGCGTTACTGCTTTGCGGTTTTTAGCTACGGCTTGCGTAACAAACTCAGGGTTGGAACTGGCGAGGGCATCAGAGGTAATTACTTCGGCATCTTTTAACTTGATAAAGTAGCTCTTTGCCATGACTTTGACAGAAATGCTGGTTTGATCTGCCACATATTCTTTAAGACCAACCGACAGTTCGGTATTCAGTTTTTGGAAGCGGCGTGAGGATTTTTGCACTTCTTCTTGAGCCGCGAACATTGCTTCGTAGTTGTCCATGGCCTCTAGAGCTTCTGTAAAATAGCTCTGCTCTAACGTTTTTAACTGTGAAAACGGTTCGGCAAGAGAAGGGTAGATTTGGCTTGCGGTTTTCAGTTGAGCCAATGTGGATTCGAAGCGCTGTTGAGATCTAGCAAATTCCTGACGCATTTCATCCATGCGTTGTTTATTCTCTGTCGTCAGGAAGTCTTTAAATGATTTGTCGGCAGAAAGCAGCTCAACACTGGTTTGATTAGATAACGATACCAACGGTAGGGATGATTTAGAAACCGTGCTAAATTTTCCGTGAATATCACTCATTCCTCCCATCATAATGGCAATTGTGACGGCAAATAGGATGATGATCAGTGCAAAGCCGGCATACATCCTTTTAATAACTGAACCTCGCATAAGTGAGCTTCCTCTCCCAAAAATAGACAAGCTACCCAAGTATTTTTGAATTTACTTGGGTATAAAAATAATAATTGTCTTAAAAAAGTAACAAAATTCATTGGATTGTATTCAGTTTGTGACGCGCATTTTATGACGCACACGACAAAAAAAGCCTCGTTAATTAGCATTTGATTAATAATGTTAAGTGAACACTGTTTTTATTGAGCTCCGCTTTTGGTTGGCGCATACTAATTGGGGTCTAATTACGTTTATAAAATGGAGTCCTCATGGCGGAAGAAACGATCTTTAGTAAAATTATTCGCAAGGAAATCCCTGCCGATATCCTTTATCAAGATGATTTGGTGACTGCGTTTCGCGACATTAACCCTCGCACACCAAGCCATATTCTCATTATTCCGAATAAACTGATCCCAACAACGAATGATGTAGAAGCTGAAGATGAAGCAATGATGGGGCGTTTGTTCACTGTTGCTAGAAAGTTAGCGAAAGAAGAAGGTATTGCTGAAGACGGCTATCGCCTAATCGTTAATTGTAATCCACATGGTGGCCAAGAGGTTTACCATATTCACATGCACCTACTAGGCGGCCGCCCTCTAGGTCCAATGGTATTGAGCTAAGCTTTTAAAAGTGGGTGGCGATTCACCCACTTCTTTTTCCTGTCGAATGACACATTTGTGGAGATAAATGTGAAACTAGGTGTAAAGCTGTTAGGGCTGATGAGCTGGGCTTTAATGGCCTCTGGCTGCGCGAATTTATCTGCGGGCAATCTGTTTAGCCATTACAGCAACCAGAATCAAGAAGTTTATCAAGCCGTTGTTGCAGGGGAATATGCCAAAGCAAAACAACTTCAATCAAGTGAAGTGGGTGGCGAGATACTTGGCAATTTTGAAAAAGGTCGTATCTCTTTTCTTGCTGAAGATTACCCAACAAGTTTAAATGCGCTAGAAAGCAGCGATCGTGCTGTACGTGTTCAACAAGATCGTGCGACGATATCTGTGTCAGACACGGCAACGAGCGTCGGCTCTCTCGCAGTGAACGACAATCTCCAAGACTATCATCCCGCCGATTACGAACTTGGCTTTTTGCACCTGTATCTAGGACTAAATTACTTACAGAAAAACGATTTAGAAGGGGCACTAGTTGAAGTGCGTCGAGCTAATCAAGTTCAGGAAGCAGCAAGAAAGGCGCGTGAAAAAGAGCTAAAAGCAGCAGAGAAAGACCTTAACAAGCAAGGCATGTCTGCCAATTTAGGCAGTGTGTTAGCGAACTACCCTGATGCTGGTAAAAAACTAAGCGCGGTACAAAATGGTTATCTGTTCTATCTTTCTGGCTTGTTATATGAAGCGTCGCGAGACTTAAACAGTGCTTATGTTGATTACCGACGAGCACTCGCTGTAATGCCAGACAACAAGCAAGTTGTGGAAAGCACCTTATACGCTGCTAAGAAGCTGGGCATGCGTGAAGACTTGCGCATGCTAGAGAAGCGGTATGGCAAAGCACCTTCTGGATTAACTCAGTCACAAGGGCGAGTCATCGTTATTGATGAGCAGGGTGTTGTTGAGGCGATGAAAGGGTGGCGTATTGATTTACCGATTTACGACAGTCGCGATAATGGCGCGATTTATTCGTTGGCGCTTCCTTATTATCAGAACCGAGGTGCTCAACGTTTTAGCGATGTTGTTTTAAATGGTCAGGTATTGCCTTCCAGTACGCTGACTGATGTTAATGCGATGGCGCAAAACGATCTTAATGAACGTCTTACTACAATAGTGATCCGTCAAGCTCTTCGTGTTTGGGCAAAAGATCGAATCCGAAAAGAGGCGGCGAAAAAAGGCGATGATGTGGGCAACATACTTTTCAATGTATGGAACACATTGACCGAACAGCCAGATACAAGAAGTTGGCAAACATTGCCAGCGCAAGTGAAAACGGCTTCAAAAATCGTGAAACCGGGAACACAAAGTTTAAACTTGGGTGATCAAACCTATCAGTTTGAAGTGCCTGCACAGCAGACTACATTGGTATGGGTATCTCGTCAGGGAGCACACTCAACCGTGTGGCATAAACAGCTAGGGAGACTGTAATGAAAGCATGGCTTGTTTGTTTAGCAATGGCTATTGGTTTAGTTGGATGCGCCGAAAACACGGCTGGTATTCGAATTGATGGCCAAACGCAAAAAGTATTTTTTAATGATAACGTTTTAGGTAGTCGCTTATTAGTTGACAACATCACCACCACTTACGTTGATGATCGCCCACGAGGAGTCGTGCAGCTGAGTAGCAATTACAAAGGTGATCAGCACATTCTTTACCGATTTTATTGGTATGACAACAATGGTTTAGAAGTGAATACCAAACCTGGTCCGTGGCGAAAAATGATTGTGCGAGGATTTGAGCAAGTCACGTTATCTGAAGTTACTGTGAATCCAAATGGCACAAAATTCCGTGTGCAAATTAGAGAAGCACAAGACGATTAATCTTAACGGCTCTGCCGAAGCTGCCGCGCTAACGATGCGCTGGTATTGAAAAACTAAGGAACTCTCATGAAAAAAAGTATTATTGCTCTTTTAGGTCTTGCCGTCATTTTAGGTGGCTGTTCTAACAAAGTCTCTTACGGCGATGCGCAAGCAACAGAAACCACGACTATCGATTTTGGCTCAACAGATTTACAAAAAATCGCGGCTGAAATGGTGGATAGCATGATGATGTCGGGCTCTGTAGCAGCAATTACTCGTGACCAACGTCCTATCGTTTTTGTTGAGCGAATTAAGAACAAAACCAGTGAACATATTGACACTGAATCCATTACTGACACGATCTCTACTAAGATGTTGAACTCAGGTAAGTTCCGTTTTGTTGATATGGATCGTGTTGAGTCTGTGCGTGAACAACTTAACTTCCAAAACACGGATGAGCTTGTTAACCAAAGCACAGCTATCCAATTTGGTAAAATGGTTGGTGCTCAATACATGCTTTACGGCAACCTATCTAGCATTGTGAAAAATGCAGGTAGCGATAAAGATGTATACTACAAGATGACCATGCGCCTAATGGACCTAGAAACAGGTTTGATTGAGTGGGCGGATGAAACTGAAATTCGTAAAGCGCAATCTAAGAGCCTATTCGGTCTTTAATCGAACAGGGTGGAGAAGTCATCAATGGCATGGTTTTCTTGGCAACAAGCAAAACAGTTAGATCCGAGTCTTAATGCTCTCGATGGCTTCTTTACGGAGCCTCCGGTAAAAGTACAAACTGTTACCGGGGGGCTAACCAACCGCTGTTGGCGGTTGGAATCTTCTCAAGGCCTTACATACATCTGGCGACCGACCAGTCATGTCTGCAAGGCTTTTTCAATTTCTCGTCACAGTGAATATCAAGTGCTGAATGCAGTCTCTTCATTGGAAATTGGCCCCAAGCCAGTTTTTATTCATGAGCAAGGGTTGCTGGTGGAATGGATAGAAGGAGAGGCACTGACGGAATCAGGCTTAGCACTAAGCAATTTATTATCCATTGCGGCGAAGATTCATCAATATCCGATAAGCGCAATTCCTTTGGTTCCATTTTCATATATTTCTCGCATCGATCATTATTGGCTTGAGCTTGATGGTCAGTATGTGGGTACGGAGTTTGAGGCTTTGTACATGAAGTGGCGCACGGAACCGAACGTTGCACCTGTTCCGCTTGCCCTATGTCACTTCGATCTGGGGTGTTACAACCTAGTGCGAGGGGAGAATGGGGTGAAAGTCATTGATTGGGAGTATGCCGGGATTGCTGACCCTAGGCTTGATTTGACCTTAACTATTCAGGTCGCGAATGCGCCTGTGGAAGAAGCGGTGAAGCAGTATTGCCAAATTCGCGGTATCGAAGATGTGTCTCTTTGGCTGAGAGGTGTACACGCTTGGCAACCAAGAACCTTGGTGATGGCGATGCTCTGGTATCTACTTGCCTATAAATTGTGGGGAGATGAACAATACTTAAACAGTGCGTATGAGTTGAAAGGCTCATTGTGTATGGAAGATCACTGTTTTGAGAACTCGTGATATTTTCCCCTTTAACAGTAAGGAAATAGTGGTAGTTTTAATAAAAGTACCAGATACACACAGGGAGAGGTACACATGATTATTTACTTACACGGTTTTGACAGTACAAGCCCGGGTAACCACGAAAAAGTTCTTCAACTGCAATTTATCGACGACGACGTTCGTTTTATCAATTACAGCACCCTTCACCCAAAGCACGACATGCAACACTTGTTAAAAGAAGTGTCTAAAGTTATCGATCAATCTGATGACCCAAACCCGTTAATCTGTGGGGTTGGTTTAGGTGGTTACTGGTCTGAGCGAATTGGTTTTCTATGCGGTATCAAGCAAGTGATGTTCAACCCGAACTTGCACCCAGAAAAAACGATGGCTGGTCGAATCGATCGCCCAGAAGAGTACGAAGATATCGCAACAAAATGTGTTGATCAGTTCCGAGAGAAAAATCAAGCGCACTGCTTAGTGATTCTCTCAAAAGATGATGAAGTGCATGACAATTCGAAAACGGCAGCTGAGTTAGAAAAACACTATCAAATCATTTGGGATGAAACTCAGTCTCATAAGTTCAAAAAAATCTCTCATCATTTACAAGCGATAAAGGCATTTAAAAATACTTATTAATGTTGAGTGTAGACAGTAAAGCGGCGTTTTTATCGGCTGCTTTGCTGCGATTCCTTCTCTTGAGTATGCCGAGCCACTGTCTCTTTGAAAGGCACATTTTCTTGGTTTAACGCTTTGAATATTGTGTTCTCCTTACCGTTTTCTTACTTCCCTCCTATGTAGCACGAACACCTTGTTGTAGAGTAGTCGAAAAGTAGTCAATCCGTACTCGTTACACGGATTTTGGTTGCCTTCAAAGTTGGTCTCTATATAATGAACCGGACTAAAATAATTTGATAAATATCAAAAAAAATTGAGAGCGAGTAATAAACTTGCCCAAAAAATTCTGGCGTCGTATGCGTACCAGATAAACATGCCAAACCCTGACAAGTCATTGATAGATAAAGAATCAAGGTGAGTGGCAGTTTTTTAATCCAAGTAATTGAGACACCTCTAAGAACCAAGAATTCATCGGTTGGATGGATGCCACAAATGTTTGTGAGTCATGCATCGGAGCTGAACCCCATATATTCATTTTTGTAGAGGAAAATCATTGTGACACGCATTATCGTTGTAGGCGGCGGTGCAGGTGGTCTTGAGTTGGCAACTAAGCTTGGTCGAACTCTAGGTCGCAAAAACCGTGCGCAAATTACGCTAGTCGATCGAAAAGCGAGCCACTTGTGGAAGCCATTATTGCATGAGGTTGCTACAGGTTCTTTGGACGAAGGAGTAGATGCACTGAGCTATCGAGCTCATGCAAAAAACCACAGCTTCGACTTCCAAATGGGTAGTCTTCAAGACATCGACCGTGAACGTAAAGTGATCATCTTAAGTGAGCTTAAAGACGAACACGGTGAACTTCTTATGCCAAGCCGTGAGCTAGAATACGACATTCTAGTGATGGCAATTGGCTCGACATCAAACGACTTCAACACGCCTGGCGTTCGTGAAAACTGTATTTTCCTAGACAGCCCTGAGCAAGCACACCGTTTCCGTACAGAAATGAACAACGAGTTCCTAAAGCTGCACGCGAAAAACGGTAACGGTACGGTCGATATTGCGATTGTTGGTGCTGGTGCAACTGGCGTTGAACTATCAGCTGAGTTACATAATGCTGTTAAAGAGCTGCGCACTTATGGCTTCGGTGATCTTGATTCTAGCAAGTTGAACGTCAATCTGATTGAAGCAGGTGAGCGTATTTTACCAGCGTTACCTCCACGTATTTCTTCTGCTGCTCATCAAGAGTTGGTGAAGTTGGGCGTAAACGTGCGCACCGCCACTATGGTGACTAAAGCTGAAAAAGATGGTCTTACTACAAAAGATGGTGAGAAAATCCCAGCTCAAATCATGGTTTGGGCTGCGGGTATCAAAGCTCCAGACTTTATTAAAGATATCGCTGGCTTAGAAACGAACCGTATCAATCAGCTTGTAGTGAAAAACACACTACAGACAACACGAGATGATGACATCTTTGTTATTGGTGACTTAGCACAATGCACCCAGTCTGACGGTTCGTTCGTGCCGCCACGCGCTCAAGCTGCACACCAAATGGCAAGCCAGGCATTTAGTAACATCGTCGCGAAGATCAACGGACGCGAGTTGAAAGACTATGTATATAAAGATCACGGTTCATTAGTGTCTCTAAGTCGCTTCTCAACCGTTGGTAGTCTGATGGGGAACCTAACTAAAGGGTCGATGATGGTAGAAGGCCGTATTGCTCGTGTCGTTTACATCTCATTGTATCGCATGCACCTAATGGCGTTGCATGGTGTATTCAAAACCGGTCTGATGATGCTCGTCGGCCGCATTAATCGCGTGCTGCGTCCAAACCTTAAGCTGCACTAAGGTTTTAAATCCACTCTGTGTGGATGTGTTGTATCTTAAAAAATGCAGAAGCCACCGCAAGTCGGTGGCTTTTTGTTTATGTTAGATCTGTCGGTAAAAGTGAGAACACAACGCCATCTTTAGGCTTACCCTGAAAAATAAACCGGTTTCTGGCGATGGCTTCTTTTTGTGCACCGACGGACTCAATTAAGGCTTGGCTAGCTTCGTTGTCGGGGTCACAAACAATCTCTAGTCGAGTTAAACTTAGCTTTGCGAAGCAGAATTCTGCTAAGGCTTTAACGGCTTCTTGGGCATAGCCTTGCCGTTGATAGCGGTCGGCAACCCAGTAACCAATACTCGCCATATTAAACGTATGATATAACTCATTAACCGCTGCCATTCCAACCAAAGTGTTACTTTGCCGCTCATAGATACCGAAACCAAAAGCCTCAGTTTTGACCCAGTTAAGACGGGTTGCCAACAGAAAGTCCTGCGCGGTTTTCAATGTGACGTTTTTATCACACCAGTCAAGCCATTGGTGCAGCGAAGGGGATTCTGCAAGTAATCGTTGTAGTGAATGTGCTTCTTCAGCAGGGATGAGCTTGAGCGCTAAGCGGGGCGCAATGATTTCAAAGTCTGGACTCATGAACTAATACGACTTCCATGTTGAGTGTAAGTAAATTGAAAGCTGTCTATTTATACTTGAACGCAGCTATTTTCCTTGCTCTGCGTTGGTTAGGAATAACTGAGGTATAGCAGATAAAAACAAAGCGCAGCTTTGCTGCGCTTTGTCGAACCGCTCGTGCTTATCGAACCCGACGAACTTGAATGATCATACCCATCAACGGGTTATCTAGGTAATGAGTCTCGCTGCTACGCATACGACGTTTTTGATCCATTCGATAACTCTTCAGGAATTTCTCTTCGGTTACTGTCGGCGATATTTCTGCCAAGTTACCGACTTGGACGTTACCATCTACTTCACCTAAGTCATCCGCCAATTGCTCTGTTGAGGTTGGTTCAAAACGCACCTCTCTAACACTTGGTTCGCGCAGATCTAGTGTTGTTTCGGCGAAGAGGTAATGCTGTACGTATATTTGGAATCGACCATCTAGTTCATATAAAGGGCCATTGACCGTCTCTTCACTGTAACCGTCGCTGGAAAATGTTTGATTGCCATTGATTGGGCGGCCATCTGCTTGATAAGAATCAGAGAAATCTCGCCCGCCAACGATGCGGAAAATTGGGGCGCTAGATTTACCTCGGTCACCTTGACGCCAGGCTACGTGTTTAAGCACTTTAAAGCCGGCATGATTATTTAGTGCTGCTTCTTGCGCGTTGAGACGGAAAGAAGAACTTGGCAAAAGTGTCACGCCTTTAGAGCGGCGGTAGGATTCACTCTCTAGGCTACCGACATTTTCCATATCGATTTTTGGCAGTTGATTCGGCCAAGATTCTGTTGTGCTTTCAGCGTCGACTGCTCGCTTGAAAATGATCACTTCAATATCAAATTGGCGCTGTGCCCAAGAGGGCATTGAGACACATAGAAGCAATAACGGGATCAGTATTCTCATTCGACTATTAGCTCGTTGGTAATAAATTCTGTTTAAAATCATTCAGTAAGTCTTGAACAAACTGAATGCGTTTACGTCGGTCCACCAATGGTACGCTAAACTTGAACTTAGTTGGACCTTCCATTGCAAATTTTTGCGGCTGTGATTGCAGCAGTTTAACTAAATACGCTGGATTTATGTCAGCATCAGGGTAAAACTCGATAAATCCACCTTTATCATGGGCTTCTATCTTTTTCGCTTTTAAACTACCAGCCGAAATTTTCAATTCTGAGACGGCAAGTAAGTTCTTTGTTGCGTCTGGAAGCAAACCAAAGCGATCAATTAGTTCCACTTTTAGCTCTGATAGTTCATCACTGCTTGTGACACTCGCAATGCGTTTGTACATCGACAGTCGTGTGTTTACATCCGGAATGTAATCATCTGGTAAGAGCGCTGGGATTCGCATTTCCACTTCAGTTTGCTCACGAAGCAGCTCATCCAAAGATGGCTCCTTGCCTTCTTTTAATGCTTGCACTGCTTGTTCCAGCATTTCCATATAAAGTGTAAAACCAACGGATTGAATTTGCCCACTTTGCTCATCACCAAGCAGCTCACCAGCACCACGGATTTCTAAATCGTGGGTTGCTAACGTAAAGCCAGCACCTAAGTCTTCCAGTGAAGCAATCGCATCAAGACGCTTGATGGCATCTTTGGTCATGGCTTTTGGATGTGGCGTTAATAAGTAAGCATAGGCTTGATGGTGCGAACGTCCAACACGGCCACGTAATTGATGCAACTGCGCCAAGCCAAGATTGTCCGCACGATCCATGATTATGGTATTCGCCGTTGGTACGTCGATACCGGTTTCGATGATGGTTGTACACACCAACACATTAAAGCGCTGATGGTAGAAGTCATTCATGATTCGCTCAAGTTCGCGCTCGCGCATTTGACCATGAGCCACGGTAATACGTGCCTCTGGGATGAGTTTCTGTAAGTCTTCTGCCGTTTTTTCAATGGTTTCAACCTGATTGTGCAGGAAGTAAACCTGACCACCACGCATAATTTCACGCAGTACCGCTTCACGGACCACTGGCTCTTCTTTTTGTCGAACAAAGGTTTTAATGGCTAAACGGCGTGCAGGAGGTGTCGCGATGATCGACAGGTCTCGCATGCCACTCATTGCCATATTCAGTGTGCGTGGAATTGGTGTTGCGGTGAGGGTAAGAATGTCCACATCCGCACGCATTGCTTTGACCTTTTCTTTTTGACGAACCCCAAAGCGGTGTTCCTCATCAACGATCAACAAACCTAAATCTTTGAATTTAATGTCGCTCGAAAGCAGCTTATGCGTACCAACGACAATGTCTACTTTACCATCGGCAACGTCTTGCAGAATGACTTTTTGTTCTTTGGCAGATTTAAAACGAGACAGTACTTCAACTCGGATTGGTAAGTTGGCAAAACGGTCACGGAAGTTTTCGAAATGCTGCTGAGCAAGCAAGGTTGTTGGTACGAGTACGGCGACCTGTTTACTGTTATCCGTTGCGACAAATGCTGCGCGCATAGCGACTTCCGTTTTACCAAAGCCCACGTCACCACACACTAAGCGATCCATCGCTTTTGCCTGGCACATGTCTGACAATACGGCATTGATGGCCATCGCTTGGTCATCTGTTTCTTCAAACGGGAATGTTGCTTTAAATGTTGCGTATTGCCCACGATCTAGCTCAAATTTGAAGCCAGGTTTTAATTCTCGTTTAGCATACACATCCAGCAATTCTGCTGCGACATCACGCACTTTTTCTGCCGCTTTACGACGTGCTTTTGCCCACGCTTCACCACCTAATTTATGCAGTGGCGCACTCTCTTCAGCGCCGCCAGAATAACGGCTGATAAGATTCAGTGATGAAACTGGCACGTAGAGCTTGGCATCGTTTTGATACTCAAGGGTGACGTATTCCGTTTTCATGCCACCGGCTTCAAGTGTTTGTAAACCGATGTAGCGGCCAATACCGTGATCAATATGAACCACAGGTTGACCGGGTTTTAGTTCCGCAAGATGGCGAATAACGGTGTCACTGTTGACGGCTTTTTTATCTTTGCGGCGTCGCTGGAGAACACGGTCACCGAGTAGATCACTTTCACAGATCAGAGCGAAGTTCAGCTCTTCGTGAATGAAACCATGCTCTGCTGCGCCTAAGATCAAGCTGAATCGATCACCCGAGTCTAGAGCTTGGTAAAGTGAGCCATGTACGACCGGCCGAACTTTGATGCCTTGCAACAGCTCCGTTAGTGCTTCACGACGACCTTCTGACTCTACCGAGAAAACGATTTTTCCGCTGAATTGCTCACTGAACTGACGAAGGCGCGAGAGCGGCTCTTTATTTTGTTGCTGAACGCCAAGCTCGGCTAACGATTGTACGGGTAGGTTTTGACGACCGGCACGCTTAACCACTTTATCTAGGCTCAATTGAGCGATAGGGAGCTGTTTTAGTTGACTGAAAAGTTCGTCTTTTTTCAACCAAAGCTGTTCAGGAGTCAAAAGAGGACGCAGCGGATCAACTTTTTTCTGGTCGTATCGATATTCGACATCGGTTAAGAAAGTATCGACCGCAGATTCGATATCACCATATGTGATGACTTGAGAGTCTTCTGGCAAATATTCAAATAAAGTCTCGGTATGGTCAAAAAACAGCGGCTGCCAATACTCAATACCAGCGGGCCACGTGCCTTTGGTCACTTGCATGTAGATTGATTCAGGCTCGCGGCGTGCGTCGAACTGGGTGCGCCAACGTGTACGGAAATCTTCAATCGCTTCTTTAGTGGTTGGGAACTCATGTGCAGGCAGCAATTGGATTTGCTGAATATCGTCGATAGAGCGTTGGTTCTCTGGATCAAACGTGCGAATGGTATCTATTTCATCATCAAAGAAGTCGATGCGGTACGGGTCATTGCTGCCCATAGGAAAGAGATCCAGAATAGACCCACGACTTGCATATTCACCTGGTCCAAATACTTGATCTACATGGCGGTAGCCAGAATTTTCAAGTTGTACACGTAACTTCTCTAGCGAGAGCCGATCACCAGTTTTCACCATTAAAGTGTGTTGCAAGAGAAAATCACGTGGCGATTGGCGTTGCAATACTGTACTGACCGGGACGATGGTTATGCCATCACGTTGACTTGGCAGTTGGTATAGGCGTGCGATACGTTCAGAGATGATTTCTTGATGCGGAGAAAAGTTATCGTAAGGCAGCGTTTCCCAGTCGGGGAACAGGCTTACCGTTTGGTCGGTGAATTGCTCAATCTCTGCCTGAAGCTTTAAAGCGATTTGCGGGTCAGGCACAACGAGTAGCGAGTGACTCGAATGCTGCTTGGCTAGCTCTGCAATGGTTAGAGGTAGAGCTGCGCCCGGCAAATTACCTAGCTGTTTTTTGTCGCCACGCTCTGAAGGGTTGGTGACGGAAAGAATCGTTGCTTTTGTCATAGGAATTATTTTTTATCTCGCTCCATCGAGCGCTGACGTAAAAGTTTTTGTTGTTGATACAGTGCCGCCTTTATCAGTAAATCTTGATCAGATTCTCGGAGCATCTTGTATCTAAGCGTGATAATGAAATCTTGCTCTGAAGCATCACATTCTTCTACTTGAGCGTAACAGTAAATCGCCGCAGCAGGGTGATCGAGGAACAGTTTAACACGAACGAGTTGTTGAGTAGTTAACGCTGTATCTGAGCGGAAACTGAGTTGACTAGCACCAAACTGCGTCGTTTGATAGCGAATGGAGGCGTCATCTTGTTGTGAAAGCATAAAGCTCAACAAGAGGTTAAGTTTCGCGTTTTGCGTATCAAGCAAGTTGATCACATGCTTTAACTCTTTGTTTTTCAGCTCTAGACGCGCGTTGTCTGCCAACATATCTAAGTGACTAAATTCACTGGCGACAATAAATGGTGCTGGAATTTCGGAGACAAACGTTTCTTCATCTGGCAAAGCAAAGTCCTCACTTAACGTTTCGACGTTGATGGTGAGGTTATGATGGACGGTAAAGTATTCTTGCTCTGTCATATAGTCGATCCTTTTGCCAGTGAGCGCTCCCTGTTCACTCAACAAACAAAGAGAAATAGGGCACTGATTATCGCTAACTGAATGAAGTTATCAAGTTTAGCCGATTTGTCCTTGAACTTTTTGCCCTAAATACAGACTTATTGCATGTCGTTGACAAATTTAGCGATTCTCTTGTCTTCTTAATGAGAAGAGTAAGGTAAGATAATCCGCTAAAGCTTTATATCAAAACAACCAGTTGGTTTGTCTTATATGTATCATCCTATCTCATTGTTTATTGGCTTAAGGTATCTTCGGGGACGATCTGGAGATAGGTTCAGCCGATTTGTTTCTTATATGTCGACGGCGGGTATTACGATCGGTGTAATGGCGTTGGTGACGGTTCTTTCTGTGATGAACGGGTTTGAATCGCAGTTAAAAGAACGCATTTTAGGTGTGCTACCTCATGCCGTTGTTTCGCAACACGATGGAAAAACGCCTATGACCGAGTCTGCCCCTCCATTTGTTCAAGCGATGTCGAGTGAATCCCAGCCGGAGCCTATCGTTAGAGGAGAGGCTGTTATTCAGAGTTCTGCACAGCTGACGGCTGGTTACCTCATCGGTATTGAACCTAAGAAAGGCGATCCGATTAGCAACCATTTGATTGCCGGGCGATTATCGTCACTTCAAGCAGGTGACTACAATGTATTTTTGGGTCACAGTTTGGCGCGTTCACTAAAGGTCTCAATCGGGGATAAAGTGCGCTTGATGGTGACCAACGCAACGCAGTTTACCCCACTTGGCCGTATTCCTAGCCAGCGAAACTTTACTGTCTCAGGCATTTTCAATACGGGATCGGACGTTGATGGTCAATTAATGATTGTGAACATGACGGATGCATCTAAGCTGATGCGTTTCCCTAAAGGCACGGTTTCTGGTTGGCGTGTCTTTTTCTCTGACCCATTTATGGTGACGGATTTTGCTGACCAACCCATGCCTGATGGATGGGAATGGAGTGATTGGCGCGAACAGCGTGGTGAGCTTTTCCAAGCGGTGAAAATGGAAAAGAACATGATGGGACTTATGCTAGGTCTAATTGTGGGTGTCGCTGCATTCAATATTATCTCCGCTTTAATCATGGTGGTAATGGAGAAGCAATCAGAAGTCGCAATATTGAAAACTCAAGGCATGACTCAATCTCAGGTGATGACCATTTTCATGGTGCAAGGTGCAAGCAGTGGTGTAATTGGCGCGATTGTTGGTGGTGCTGCGGGCGTGATCTTGTCACTTAATCTAAATGCGATTCTTGAATCTGCTGGTGTGGCGCTATTCAGCTTTGGTGGTCATCTACCCATCTTGATTGATTCACTGCAAATTCTTTTAGTGGTGGTATTGGCGATTGCTCTTAGCCTTGCTGCTACGCTTTATCCTTCTTATCGAGCATCTTCTGTTAAACCTGCTGAGGCACTTCGCTATGAATAAGCTATTAGAATGTCGTGATATTCGTAAAGTCTACCGAGAGGGTTCGTTAGATACGGAAGTGTTGAAAGGCGTAAGTTTCGATATCGACAAAGGGGAGTTGGTTTCTATTGTTGGCTCTTCTGGTTCGGGAAAAAGTACCTTATTGCATATTTTAGGTGCGTTAGATGACGCAACTCATGGTGAAGTTGATTTTCTAGGGCAAAACCTATCAGCTTTGAGCTCGAACAAACAGGCGGCATTACGCAACAAGCACCTTGGTTTTGTATACCAGTTTCATCACTTGTTGGCTGACTTTACTGCGCTTGAAAATGTGGCGATGCCACTGATGATTGGCGGTGCTAAAGTAGCGGATGCAAAACAGGCGGCTAAAGCGCTGTTAGATAAAGTTGGTTTGAGTCATCGGATGCAACATAGACCCTCCGAGTTATCGGGCGGTGAGCGTCAGCGTGTTGCGATTGCGCGTGCATTGGTGAATAAACCTGATCTGGTCTTGGCTGATGAACCTACGGGGAACTTAGATCACAATACAGCACTGTCTATCTATGATTTGATGCGCGAGCTCAATAAAGAGTCAAACATTGCATTTTTGGTTGTCACGCATGACAAAGAGCTGGCAGCAAAAATGGATCGTCAAATGCACATGCAAGATGGTTTGCTCGTAGATCGTTTTGTGACTGATACAGCATCTGCGGAGGGCTAGTTTTGTTTACCTCTTTAGCTTTGATGATTGGTGGTCGCTTCAGTCGAGCGAAAAAGCGCAACAAGATGGTGTCTTTCATATCGCTTTCTTCGACTATTGGTATTGCGGTTGGCGTTGCTGTGATCATTATCGGTTTGTCTGCAATGAATGGCTTTGAGCGCGAGCTGCAATCGCGTGTGTTGTCTGTGATCCCACACGGAGAGTTAGAAGGTGTTAATGGACCACTTCATGACTACACCAAAACGATGAATCAAGCTCTAAAACATGAACATGTTGTTGCGGCAGCACCGTACGTTCGTTTTACGGGCTTGGCAGAAAAAGGCAGTAAGCTAAAAGCGATAGAAGTTCGTGGTGTAGAGCCTACTTTCGAGCAAGCGGTGTCGAGCTTATCGAATTTTATTGACCAAGAAGCTTGGCAAAACTTTTATGCCGGTCAGCAGCAAGTGATCTTAGGACGAGGTGTAGCAAACGAGCTAAATGTCGCCGTGGGGGATTACGTTACGTTGATGATTCCGCAAACAGGCGGCGCAAATAAAGTGCAGGCTCCTAAGCGAGTGCGCGTGAAGGTGTCAGGGTTCTTAACATTGAATGGCCAAATCGACCACTCTCTAGCGTTAGTACCATTAGCGGATGCTCAGCAATACGCGAGATTAGGGGAAGGGGTCACTGGCATTTCACTAAAAACTGACGATGTTCTCAATGCGCCTTCTATTGTTCGCGAGGTTGGTAGCATGGTTGATGTTTATGTGTATTTGAAAAGCTGGCAGCAAAAGTTTGGTTTTTTGTATCGCGATATTCAGCTCGTGCGCACCATTATGTACTTGGTGATGGTACTGGTGATTGGCGTGGCATGTTTTAATATTGTGTCTACGTTGATGATGGCAGTGAAAGACCGAGCGGCGGAAATCGCAATTTTGCGAACAATGGGAGCAAAAGATAGCCTAATCAAACGGATCTTTGTTTGGCAAGGTGTATTCTCTGGTGTATTTGGCAGTCTCGTCGGCAGTGTTATCGGTGTCTTAGTGGCGTTAAATCTGACCCCGTTAATTAAAGGGTTAGAGAGCTTAATTGGTCATCAGTTTTTATCGGGCGATATTTACTTCGTCGACTTCTTACCATCACAACTACACTGGCCAGATGTGGCATTGGTGTCAGTGACGGCGATAGTGCTTAGTTTACTTGCGACGTGGTATCCCGCTTCTCGTGCCGCAAGGTTGAATCCGGCGGCTGTACTGAGTTCTAAATAGCTGATTGTTTTACAATATGCGAAAAACAAAAAGGACCGAATTCGGTCCTTTTTTTGTATTTATCCGACTTGAGTAACATCGCGTTTCATTCTAACTGTTAGATGCCCCTCAACTGATAGCTCAAATGCTGATTTTTACGCAGTAAGGTCTTATCTTATTTTGCGTTTTTGCCAGCTCCGTACCACGGAGTAGCGCCAAAGCCCTCGAATTCCGAAGTAGCCAATAATCGCGGATACAACCCCACAAATTGCGCAGCCCAATAGAAATGGAGGTCCAATGGTGCTCATTTGCTGCATGATGAATTCCCACGATAGTTCAAAGTGAAAAGGTCGCGGGGGAAGACGCATCACTAGAGCACCTAGCTTGTACGCAAAGTAAAATAGCACAGGCATAGTGATAGGATTGCTGATCCATACCAAAGCGACGGAGAGGGGCAGATTGACACCCAACATAATGGCCAAACCAGCGGCCATGATCATTTGGCTCGGCAGCGGAACAAAAGCCATAAATAACCCGACAGCAAAAGCCCCTGATGCCGAGCGGCGGTTTAAGCACCACAAGTTCGGGTTGTACAACACATTGCCGAAGACCTTCAATGCTTTTTGGCGTTTGATCAATTCATGATCTGGCATGAAGCGTTTTATCAGCTTTCTAGGCATAGGACAGCATGACTCTCTCAGAAAAAAGTTGGACCTTGGCGTTATTTGTAGCGAGCGTAATCTCGTCGGCTTGGTGGCCGACAATACCAGATTGGCGTTGGTTGCTGCTGGGAATAATAACCACTGGCTCAATAATCAAATTACGTCGTGGCTTAATTAGCATAGGCGCAATTGCGGGCTTTATGGTTGTCATCGTCCACGGCAATGTATTGGAGTCTCAGAGACAAGCCCTTTTTCAAGCAGGGGAGAATATTACCATAATTGGTAAAGTTGACAGCCCTTTTACGCAAATAAGTCACGGTTATGAAGGTATTGTCGCTATAGAAGCGGTAAATTCTCAAACTCTGTTACCTTTTCTTAAACCTAAAATCCGTCTTATTACGCCTTTTCCACTCGATGTTAACAGTGAGTTTACGACATCCATCTCGTTAAAGCCGATTACAGGTCTACGCAACGAAGCTGGCTTTGATGCTGAAAAGCACGCGATGGGTAAAAATATTATCGCCCGAGCGGTTGTTAACAAAGATGCTAAGTGGATTGTTCGTTCTAATGTATCTCTGCGTCAATCCATTATTGCCGATGTCGCTGATGATGTGTCTTCCCTTCATCATTTCTCGTTAATAAGTGCGTTAGTTTTTGCTGACCGTTCTTGGTTGTCTAAGGAAGATTGGCAAGCGCTCAGGGACAGTGGTTTACTGCATTTGGTCTCCATTTCTGGTTTACATATTGGTATGGCGTTTACTTTTGGGCTAGTCGTGGGCGGTACCGTTCGTTATCTATTACCCCAATACCAGTTGTTACCTAGCTTATATGGGCTGATCTTCGCTGTTGCCTACGCTTGGTTAGCGGATTTCTCTCTGCCTACTACGCGAGCAGTGTCGGTATGCGTTGTTTACGTTCTCCTGAAGTATACTCTGGTGCACTGGACTTCTTGGCGAGTTCTTTTGCTTGCCGTATCTCTACAACTGCTTGTCCAACCTTTTGCATCCTACAGCATGAGCTTTTGGTTATCATACCTCTCCGTTTGTGCGGTATTGTTCGCAATTAATTTGATTCGACATCAAAGGGGAGGTTGGAAAGCGCGATTAAAAGCGTTATTGCTTACTCAATTGATGTTGAGCGCTTTAATCGTACCTGTTAGTGGCCATTTCTTCTCCGGTTTTAGTTTGTCCTCAATAGCCTACAACTTGGTATTTATTCCTTGGTTCGGATTTATCGTTGTACCTTTGATGTTTCTAGCCCTGTTCTCATCTTTGTTTCTTGAAATGATAGCGAAGCCTCTGTGGCATTTGGTGGACTGGTCATTACAGCCATTGAGCACGTCAATACAGTACGCAATAGGTTCTTGGCAACCTATTAGCATGGAAATGACAATGCTGGTTATGGCGATAGTGGTTTGCTTAATATTTCAACGGTTCATGTCTCAGTACGCGTGGTATTTGTTACTCGGCATCGTTATTAGTATCAAGCTTGCATCGGAGTATGAACCGCATTGGCGTATCGATGTATTAGATGTAGGTCATGGCCTTGCAGTGGTTGTAGAAAAAGACGACAAGGTGTTGCTGTATGACACTGGTAAAGCATGGCAAAGTGGCAGTATCGCAGAGCAGGTCGTCACTCCGGTTTTGCATCAACGAGGTTATGAAAGCATAGATACACTGATTCTAAGCCATTCCGATAATGATCACGCAGGCGGCCGCTTTTTCATTGAAGATGCCTTTTCTCCACAACGTAAACTTAGTAGTCAATTCTTTATCGAATATGAGCCTTGCACTAGAGGCGACCAATGGAAATGGCAAGGATTAAACATGGAAGTGCTCTGGCCTCCTGCACTTGTTCAACGTGCGTATAATCCGCACTCCTGTGTATTACGACTTACTGACCCTATTTCTAACTTTAGTATGCTTTTTACTGGTGATATTGAGGCCATTAGCGAGTGGATTTTGCTTAGAGAACCCGGAAAGTTACAAAGCGATGTGATGCTAGTCCCTCACCACGGGAGCAAAAGTTCATCGAATCCTCGATTTATCGAGGCGGTGAGCCCGAGTGTGGCGGTTGCTTCTTTAGCAAAAAACAATCGATGGGGAATGCCAGCGGAAAATGTCGTTGCTTCATACCGAAAGCTTGGCATTACTTGGCTTGATACTGGTGAGGGTGGTCAGGTAAGCTTCTTTATTCACCGTGATAATTGGCGCTCAGAAACCAAACGTAGCGATACATTTGAGCCTTGGTATAGGCAGATGCTGCGTAAGGGAGTAGAATGAGAGTCTTAATGTAAGAAAATAAAGCACTTCTATGTCGATAAATACTGATGAAACGACTTGGCAGACGTTTAAGCGTCTATGGCAATTTATTCGCCTTTATAAGTCAGGTCTTGTCGTTGCAGTCATTGCATTAGTTATTAATGCCATATCAGATACCTATATGATTTCCCTGCTAAAACCACTACTCGATGAAGGTTTTGGGAACGCTGAATCTGATTTTTTACGCACGCTTCCATTGATTATTTTTGCCATGATGTTCATCCGTGGCATAAGTGGATTTGTCTCCACCTACTGTTTGAGCTGGGTATCTGGCAACGTAGTTATGCAAGTCCGTCGCATGGTGTTCAATCACTTTATGCATATGCCAGTGTCTTACTTTGATAAGGAAAAGACGGGCAATTTATTGTCGCGTATAACCTACGACTCAGAGCAAGTGTCAGCGGCAACTAGCCAAGCGTTGGTGAGCATTGTCCGTGAAGGTGCAAGTATCATTGGTCTGTTAGTTTTGATGTTTTACAACAGCTGGCAATTGTCGCTAGTGCTGTTTGCTGTTGCTCCCGTTGTAGCATGGGGTATTGGTGTTGTTTCTAAACGTTTTAGAAAAATATCCAAAAATATGCAGACCATGATGGGTAACGTAACTGCATCAGCAGAGCAGATGCTGAAAGGCCATAAAGTTGTGTTGAGCTATGGCGGCCAAGACATCGAACGTAAACGATTTGAAAAAGTCAGCAACCAAATGCGTCAACAAAGCATGAAGTTGGTGACGGCTCAAGCGGCGGCTAACCCTATCATCCAAATGATTGCATCACTTGCAATTGTTGCCGTTCTTTATTTAGCAAGTATTGATTCGATTAAAGAGCAACTGACTCCAGGTACATTTACTGTTGTGTTCTCTGCAATGTTTGGTCTGATGCGCCCACTTAAAGCGCTGACTAACGTTACTTCTCAGTTCCAACGTGGTATGGCCGCGAGCCAAACGCTCTTCGCGTTAATTGACCTCGAGCCTGAGAAAAACGAAGGTAAGTTGACAGTTGAACGCGCAAATGGCGATGTTTCAGTTAAAAACGTAAGCTTTACTTACACTGGTGCAGAAAAACCAGCATTGGAAAATGTCAGCTTCGATATTCCAAGAGGAAAAACGGTGGCGCTAGTTGGCCGTTCTGGCTCAGGTAAAAGTACCATCGCGAACTTGTTCAACCGCTTCTATGATGTTGACAGTGGATCTATCACATTAGATGGGCATGATATTCGTGATTACGAGCTAAAGAATTTACGTCAGCAATTTGCACTAGTATCGCAAAATGTTCATTTGTTTAATGACACGATAGCAAACAATATTGCGTACGCAACGGATGGCCAATACGAGCGCAGTGATATCGAGAAAGCGGCAACACTCGCGCATGCGATGGAGTTCATCGGCAAAATGGATGATGGACTTGATACCATGATTGGTGAAAATGGTGCTAGCTTGTCTGGTGGTCAACGCCAACGTGTTGCGATTGCGCGAGCTCTATTGCGTGATGCTCCAGTGCTGATTCTTGATGAGGCAACTTCGGCTTTGGATACCGAATCCGAGCGAGCTATTCAAGCTGCACTTGATGAGCTGCAAAAAGACAAAACGGTACTTGTAATAGCGCACCGCTTATCCACAATCGAGAAAGCCGATGAAATTCTTGTGGTTGATGATGGTGCCATCATTGAACGTGGCAACCACGCTGAGCTTATTAAGAAAAATGGTGCGTATGCACAATTGCATCGTATTCAGTTTGGTGAATAAGCGCGGTGATTGAAAAAATCTGGTTTGAAAACCATCCAATAAAATACCTCTTGTGGCCGCTTTTGTGGCCACTGAGTTTATTATTTGGAACGATAAGCAAGTCAAAGCGAAAGCAATACCAAACTGGCCGCAAGCAAGCTTATAATGCGCCAATACCTGTTGTTGTGGTTGGCAATATCACTGCTGGTGGCAATGGTAAAACACCAGTTGTTGTGTGGCTTGTTGAGCAACTACAGCAAATGGGCTTTAAGCCGGGGGTTGTTTCTCGTGGTTATGGGGCAAAGGCTCCTGCCTATCCGTTAGTGCTAAAAGAAGATACGCCAGCGAAGCATTGTGGCGATGAACCTAAGTTGATTCATCGCCGTACAGGAGCACCTGTTGCGGTAGATCCTGTGCGTTCAAATGCAGTGAAAGCACTGCTAGATTTGGATGTGGATATCATAATTACGGATGATGGATTACAACATTATGCGTTAGGCCGTGATATTGAGTTAGTGATTGTGGATGGGAATCGCCGGTTTGGGAATGAAAGCCTGATTCCATTAGGTCCTTTACGTGAAGGTATTGAGCGACTTAAAGAAGTCGACTTTATCATCACCAATGGCGGTCAAGCGCATACGGGCGAAATCGCAATGGCTTTAGCACCCTCTAAAGCTATTAATCTTAAGACTAAGCAACATGTGGATGTCTCGGAGTTGAAAGATCTCGTCGCATTTGCGGGCATTGGGCATCCTCCGCGTTTTTTTCATACACTAAACTCGATGAACGCAGATGTTAAAGTCACAAAAGGTTTTGCTGACCATCAAGACTTTGATCAACAAGAATTAGAAGCATTGGCTCAACAAGGGACCAATGTGGTTATGACCGAGAAAGATGCCGTCAAGTGCAGCCATTATGCGCAAGATAATTGGTGGTATCTGCCTGTATCTGCCCAGTTTGAATCAAACGATGCAGAGCAAATTTTAAATAGAATAAAAGAGGTTAAAGCGGCTTATGGATCACCGTCTACTTGAGATTGTAGCTTGCCCTGTTTGCAAAGGTAAGCTGACGTACGATAAAGATAATCAAGAGTTGATCTGCAAATTGGATCGCCTTGCTTACCCGATCAAAGAGGGTATTCCAGTTCTGCTAGAGCCTGAAGCTCGCACTATGAGCATGGATGAGGGACGCTAATGTCTTTTACGGTTGTCATCCCCTCGCGCTACGCATCGAGCCGTTTGCCTGGTAAACCGCTAGCGGATATTGGTGGTAAGCCTATGGTTCAGTGGGTTTATGAACAAGCGCTACAAGCGGGTGCGGAAGATGTCATCGTTGCAACTGATGACGAGCGTGTTGCGAAAGCGGTTTCGTCATTTGGTGGTAAAGTTTGTATGACCTCTCCCCACCACGAATCAGGTACGGAGCGTCTTGCCGAAGTTGTTGAAAAGATGGCTATTCCGTCAGACCACATTATTGTTAATGTGCAAGGGGATGAGCCTTTGATTCCGCCGTCCATCATTCGTCAGGTTGCTGATAACTTATCTGGGTGTGAAGCTCCGATGGCGACGCTAGCTGTAGAAATAGACTCGGAAGAGGAAGTGTTCAACCCGAACGCTGTTAAAGTTGTCGCAGATGAGCAAGGCTATGCGTTGTACTTTAGTCGAGCAACCATCCCTTGGGATCGCGATAACTTTGCTAAACAAGACAAAACTATTGCCAACCCATTAATGCGTCATATTGGTATTTATGCTTATCGAGCTGGTTTCATTAATACGTATGTCAACTGGGCACCAAGTGCATTAGAGCAGATTGAGTGTCTTGAGCAACTGCGAGTGCTTTGGTACGGTGAAAAAATTCATGTGGCGGTAGCGAAAGAAGCACCAGCGGCAGGGGTTGATACGCCCGAAGACCTAGAAGCCGTGCGCGCGATTGTTGCGAAGCAAGCGTAACAAATGCTCATATAGATTTAAGAATAAACAAGGCTCCTGAATTAGGAGCCTTTTTGTTTTACTTGTATCGAGGTATTAGTTAAATGTTAGTGTCGTATTGGTTCCGTTTAGGGCAGGTTGCTAACACCTCTCGGTGACCGGTGTCTTTCACTTCTTGGAGAATGACATCAAAGCCCCATAATCGGTACACGTGCTTTAGAACTTCTTCGTAACTATCATCAAGTGGGATGCGGTTGTGAGGAACGTACTGCAACGTAAGCGATCGATCACCACGGACATCGACATTAAACACCTGAATATTTGGTTCAAGATTAGATAAGTTATACTGAGCGGCTAAGGTTTCTCTAATGCGTTTATAACCCATCTCATCGTGTATAGCAGCGACTTCAATAAAGTTCTTATGGTCATCATCGTTGATCGCAAACAGCTTGAAATCACGCATTAATTTCGGAGAAAGGTATTGGCTAATAAAGCTTTCATCTTTGAAATTATGCATCGCGAAATGCACTGCATCTAACCAGTCGGTTCCTGCTAAATCTGGAAACCACTCCTTGTCCTCATCAGTTGGTTCTTCGCAGATACGCTTAATATCTCGGAACATGGCAAAGCCTAACGCGTAGGGGTTAATGCCATTAAAGTAAGGACTGTTATAAGGCGGCTGAGCCACGACACTGGTGTGGCTATGTAAGAACTCTAGAATGAACTTTTCAGACACCAAGCCCTCATCATAAAGATGGTTGAGTATGGTGTAGTGCCAGAACGTTGCCCAGCCTTCATTCATGACTTGCGTTTGTTTTTGCGGATAAAAATACTGACTGATCTTACGGACGATCCGAACAACTTCACGTTGCCATGGCTCTAGCAACGGCGCATGTTTTTCGAAGAAGTAGAGCAAGTTTTCCTGAGGCTCGCTTGGGAATCGCTCTTTAATGTCTTCCTCTTTCGTCTTGGCTGTTGGTACCGTGCGCCAAAGCTCATTAACTTGAGATTGTAGGTATGCTTCGCGTTCTTCTTGTCTTGCTTTTTCCTCTGTAATTGAGATTTTCTCTGGACGCTTGTAGCGGTCTACACCAAAGTTCATTAACGCGTGACAAGAGTCGAGCAGCTTTTCCACTTCTTTTACGCCATATCGTTCTTCACATTCGGCTAAGTACTTTTTGGCGAACAGCAGATAGTCGATAATAGAACTGGCGTCAGTCCACGTTTGGAATAGGTAATTACCTTTGAAAAAAGAGTTATGGCCGTAACACGCGTGCGCTATAACGAGTGCTTGCATTGTTACCGTATTTTCTTCCATCAAATAAGCAATACAAGGGTCGGAGTTAATCACAATCTCGTAGGCTAACCCCATTTGACCATGTTTATAGTTCTGCTCTGTTTGAATGAATTTTTTACCAAATGACCAGTGGTTGTAATTGATTGGCATGCCGATACTTGAGTAGGCATCCATCATCTGTTCTGAAGTAATCACTTCTATTTGGTTAGGGTAAGTGTCTAGGCGATAATGCTCCGCGACACGCTTAATTTCTTTGTGGTATCGCTCTAACAGCTCAAATGTCCAATCTGGTCCATCTGGCAACACTTTACTGTTACGCTTCTTAGGCGCCTCTCCTGAGAGGTTTCTCGTTGCGGTATTCATCGCTAGCCTCCTTACGCCGTTTCTTTTTGGAATAGTTCACGAAAGACTGGGAAAATATCCTCCACAGAGCGAATGTTTTTCATTGCGAAATTAGGAAACTCTTCAGTGAGTTTTTCGTACTCATGCCATAGAGTTTGGTGCGAGCGCCGTGTGATCTCTATGTAAGAGTAGTACTGACAGTTTGGAAGTAATTTGTTCACTAATAGATCCCGGCACCTTGGCGAATCATCTGCCCAGTTGTCACCGTCGGATGCTTGAGCTGCATATATGTTCCACTGACCAATCGGGTATCGCTCTTTTACTATTTCATCCATTAACTTGAGTGCGCTAGATACAATGGTACCCCCGGTTTCTTGTGAGTAGAAAAATTCGTGCTCGTCCACTTCCTTCGCTTGGGTATGGTGGCGGATAAAGACGACTTCGACATTCTCGTAGGTACGAGTTAAGAACAAGTACAAAAGAACATAGAAGCGTTTTGCGATGTCTTTCGTTGCCTGATCCATCGAACCGGATACGTCCATTAGACAGAACATGACCGCTTGGCTCGATGGTACCGGGCGTTTCTCATAGTTCTTGAAGCGTAAGTCGAAGGTATCGATGAACGGCACGCTTTCGATTTTCTTGCGCAGTTCTTCAATTTCAGCCTTCAAGCGGTTCTCTTCAAACTGCTGAGCAGGTTCAATATTTTTGATGCGAGCAAGTTCGTCTTCTAACTCTTTAAGAAGTCGTTTTTTACCGGCAGTCATTGCAGTACGGCGCGCAAGAGATTGTTGCAGAGAACGTACTACGGCGATATTGGAAGGGATACCGGCAGTTTGAAAGCCTGCACGGTGTGTTTTCCATTCAGTGATTTTGGCAATTTGGTTTTTTTCTAGATTAGGCAGCTCGAGATCTTCGAACAAAATATCGAGGTACTCATCTTTTGATATTTGGAATACAAATTCGTCTTGGCCTTCTCCATCTGGACTGGCGTTCCCTTCTCCTGAGCCGCTACCCTGACCGCCACCTTTGGGACGCTCAATTTTATCACCAGTAATAAATTGATCGTTACCGGGATGAACTCGTTCGCGAACACCACCTTTGCCTTGATGAAATATAGGCTCATTGATGTCTTTGTGAGGGATAGAGACGTCTTCGCCCGTTTCCGTATTCGTAATCGAGCGTCGATTCACTGCGTCTGCTACCGACTCTTTTATTTGCTCTTTGTGGCGCTTCAAGAAGCGCTGTCGATTAACAGCGCTCTTGTTCTTGCCATTGAGCCTTCGGTCTATAAATTGCGCCATGAAATAGCCCTCTTCATGTTTCACAAGCGACCTAACTCAATACTGGGTTAGGATGACTTACGTACTCGTAGGTACCACTCAGAAAGTAGGCGAACCTGTTTCTCGGTATAGCCTTTTTCCATCATGCGAGCGACAAAGTCGTCATGCTTCTTCTGATCTTCAGAAGAGGTTTTCGCATTAAATGAGATAACCGGAAGTAGCTCTTCGGTATTGGAGAACATTTTCTTCTCGATTACTGTGCGCAGTTTTTCGTAGCTGGTCCAAACCGGGTTTTGACCATTGTTATTCGCTTTCGCACGAAGCACAAAGTTAACGATTTCGTTTCGGAAATCTTTCGGGTTAGAAATACCAGCTGTTTTTTCGATCTTCTCTAGCTCAGCATTCAGTGAAGAGCGATCAAATAGCTGACCAGTTTCTGGATCTCGGTACTCTTGGTCTTGAATCCAGAAGTCTGCATAGGTGACATATCGGTCGAAGATGTTTTGGCCGTATTCAGAGTAAGACTCAAGATAAGCGGTCTGAATCTCTTTACCGATAAATTCAACGTATCGAGGTACTAGGTAGCCTTTCAAGAACTCGAGATATTTCTCTGCTGTTTCAGCAGGGAACTGTTCGCGCTCAACCTGTTGTTCAATCACATAGAATAGATGTACAGGGTTGGCTGCCACTTCGGTTTGGTCGAAGTTAAATACGCGTGACAAAATCTTAAAGGCAAAACGTGTTGAGAGACCGTTCATGCCTTCATCGACACCAGCATAATCACGATACTCTTGATAGCTTTTTGCCTTTGGATCCGTATCTTTCAGCGTTTCACCGTCGTATACGCGCATCTTAGAGAAGATGGACGAGTTTTCAGGCTCTTTAAGTCGAGAAAGAATACTGAATTGTGCCAGAGTCTCGAGCGTGCTTGGTGAACAAGGGGCTTGAGACAACTCACTGTTTTCGAGAAGTTTTTGGTAGATTTTGACTTCTTCTGAAACACGTAGACAGTAAGGTACTTTCACAATATAAACACGGTCCAAGAACGCTTCATTGTTCTTGTTGTTACGGAAGGTCTGCCACTCAGATTCGTTTGAGTGAGCCAGAATCATACCGTCGAATGGAATCGCAGAAAGGCCTTCTGTACCGTTGAAGTTGCCTTCTTGCGTTGCTGTTAACAGCGGGTGAAGCACTTTGATTGGTGCTTTGAACATCTCAACGAATTCCATTAAACCTTGGTTTGCTTTACACAGCGCACCGGAGTAGCTGTAAGCGTCTGGATCGTCTTGCGAATAGTGTTCAAGCTTACGAATATCGACTTTACCAACCAATGATGAGATATCTTGGTTGTTTTCATCGCCTGGTTCAGTTTTGGCAATACCGATTTGGTCAAGGATAGAAGGGCGTACTTTCACTACTTTAAATTTGGTGATATCACCACCAAACTCGTGAAGACGTTTAGCGGCCCAAGGAGACATGATCGAGCGAAGATAACGGTGCTCGATGCCATATTCTTTTTTCAAAATATCGCCATCTTCTGTGGCTTTGAATAGGCAGAATGGATGGTCATTCACTGGGCTGCGTTCGCCGTTAGCAGTAAGAACATAAATAGGCATCTGTTCCATCAGAGCCTTAAGCTTTTCTGCAAGCGAAGACTTACCGCCACCTACAGGGCCGAGTAAGTAAAGAATCTGCTTACGCTCTTCTAGGCCTTGCGCCGCATGTTTTAGGTAAGACACAATTTGTTCTATGGCATCTTCCATGCCATAAAAGTCTTTAAAGGTTTCATAACGAGAGATAACACGATTCGAGAAGATTCGGCTTAGTCTCGGATCCTTTGCCGTATCGATTATCTCTGGTTCACCAATCGCCATCAGTAGGCGTTCTGCTGCATTAGCATAAGCGCTTTTGTCATCTTTACACAGGGCTAAAAACTCCTGTAACGACATCTCTTCATCTTTTGCAGCTTCATATCTTGATTGATAGTGGTCGAAAATACTCATGTCGCTTTCCCCTTTAATAGTCAGTCTACCGACGAACGTTGATTCAGGCTTTCCACCAACAGTTATGCTCGTTGTTGTTTGAATATACGTCCTGTTATCACATTTGGTTCGTACAGAATGTAAGATTGGCGACACCAAAGACTTTGCTTTATGGACGGTTTTTTCGTTACAACGGTGAGCGGTGGATATGAATTTTTCAATCACAGCCTTTCTCTACTTAAGCCTAGTCGGGGATTTGCAATTTTGCTTAACAATTATGAATTTATTGTAAAAGTGAAATTTGAATCACTCTTTTATTAAGGACGAATTTATGTCGTGAATAGGTGCAATAGAAATCAAATATTTGGCAAAGACAGAAGAGTCTCAGTGATTCGTTGTTCTACATTGAGCAAGGCAAGTGAAAGAGGTAGGAAGAGAGCAAAGTCTTAGATAAGTTTGTGACAGGGTAAATAACAAGGAGAGCGGGCGCTCTCCTCATTCTTAGACGACCATTTTATGCGCTGAAGATTTGCGCTAGTTCGTTTTCACATAAATGATACTGACGAGGGCAGTTACGCCAAGTTTGCAGCATACGGCGGTATTTATCTAGCATCGGCATTTGGCTGTTAAAGTGATGATCTGCCTTGTCAAACTGAGGGTACAAACCTTCAGAATCGATGAGAAAACGTACGTAATGTACTTGTTGCGCTTCTGAAGCAATATCAAATCCCAAGAACTTCAAGCGGCGCTGATCTACGTTGCTGCGATCTTCATCGTCTAGCATGTTGTAAGATTCTTGCATCGCATGATACATCTCCATAACGTCGATGATCTCACGACACTCTGCTTCTGAGAGGCAGCCGAAATCTTTGTTCAACTCTCGCATTTGTAGTTCATAACCACGTTCAACGATCGTTTGTAAGCGTTTGTATTTGGCCGCATTACTTGGATCAAGTTGAGACATAAGGTTGTATTGGTTTGATAGAATCAAACGTTGAGCGTTTGACATTTCCATGGTGACCTCACTAGATATCTAATACATTTTTAATGTGCTTAGGTTAACGCTTAAGACATGAGTGAAACATGATCTCAACACATATTTAATACTAAAAAATGGCAAGAACTGTCACTTTTGACCAGTTTGAAAACACTTATTTATGGTAATGATTGTATATGTAGTCTCGGTCTGAAAATACTCTCAGCCACTCTGGCTTGAATACGGTTAAAACCGCCAGTGCCATACCATTTAATAGACCTTCTGGAAAGGCGAGCAACGGCACAAAAACAAAGTAGTTATGTTGAATGGTTTCCCAATCGTAGTGACCAACTGATAGGTGATAAAAAGAGTTAATGATGAGGTGCAGACTTCCTGTTATCGCGCCATTGAAAAATCCAGCAACGAAGATGAAAACAAAAATGTTTCGTGGCAAGTAGTGGTAACTCAGAAGAAACACTAAGTAACTAATGAAAATCGGAATTAGGGCAGATAGAACTAACGACGTGGGTAAGAGTAGCAAGGACACATCATGTAGTAGGTGGTTGACCAACATAGCGGGAATGCTGAGTAGAAATGCCATGCGCCAACCATACATCATCGTCAGCGTTGTTAGTGCAAGAAAATGAATCTGTAATC
Organism: Vibrio sp. YT-17; assembly: GCF_033337375.1. Lineage (NCBI taxonomy): Bacteria > Pseudomonadati > Pseudomonadota > Gammaproteobacteria > Vibrionales > Vibrionaceae > Vibrio > Vibrio sp. YT-17. The sequence goes on along the minus strand of NZ_JAWOQP010000033.1, from coordinate 10,448 downwards.
CTTCTTTTACACCTGCTTGAGCGGCCCATAGAATACTGAAAAAGAAGAGCGTTGCAAAAACGAGGTGCTGAAATCCTTTCTCTTTTTCCAGTTTGGGCCAAACGACTTTTTTCCAATCTGGTAGGCAGTAGACTACTACTATCCAAATTGAGACAACAAGAGAGCCTAAGTTAAACAAATCCATGTTACTTCCTTCCTATGCGAACATGACGCAATCATTTCTATCGTTCTTTTTATACCTAAATGACCGCAGAGAAACTCACTGATAAGGCTTAGATATAATCAAAAAAATACCAGCAATAAGCTGGTATTTTAAAGAGGTTAGTCTTGCGGTTCACTTAGTATTTTACGTTATCGTTGTATTGAGCAAGAATGGATTGAATTTCATCCATGGTTTCTTTCGGTGGCGGGTTTACGCCTTCGAGTGGGTATTCTAAGCCTAACGCTTCCCACTTATGAGCCCCTAATTTGTGGTAAGGAAGTAACTCGACCTTTTCGATGTTATCCATGTCTTTAATAAATTCACCAAGCATGTGTGCTGCTTCTGGGTCATCTGTGTAACCAGGCACGACGACATAGCGAATCCATGTTTTCTTTCCGATTTTTTGCAAGTAACGAGCAAAGTCCAATGTGCGTCGGTTGGATACACCGATGAGATCTTGGTGCACTTCGTCTTTCATGTGTTTGATGTCAAGCATGACTAAGTCTGTTGCATCCAGTACTTCATCGATAACATCAGTGTGCTTACGAACATAACCGTTAGTATCTAGACATGTATGAATGCCTTCGGTTTTAGCTGCGCGGAAAAAATCACGTACGAATTCCGGTTGAAGCATCGCTTCGCCGCCAGAACAAGTAACGCCACCACCTGATGCATTCATGAAGTGGCGGTAACTTTTCGCTTCGGAAATGATTTCTTCAACCGTGACTTCTTTGCCATCATGCGTGTCCCAAGTATCGCGGTTATGGCAATACTTACAGCGCATTAAACAACCTTGCAAGAAGACGATAAATCGAATACCAGGTCCGTCTACGGTACCACATGACTCAAATGAGTGAATACGACCAGCTGTTGACATCTTTTGCTCTCATTACTAGTAAATTCTAGCTGTTATTTTATTACAAAAAGCAGGGTTAAAACAGCTTTGTCGGTACTAAAGGCAAGGTTATTTGAAGAAAGAAAATAGATGGAGCCAATCTACATAAACGCTTGAACACGAGGTGGTTAATACCTACCCCGAGAACTTGCCGTGTATCTAGATTGACTTCGATGCTGGGATAATCCAGTTTTTAGAAAAAGGCGAACACGGAGAACGAGCCTGTCCCATAAACATCGGTTTGGGCTTCTTCATAATCCGGTGTTTTAATTGTAAAGGTGATGCTTGCACCGTGATTTTGGTTGTACCAAGATACCCCCGCGACGGCACTTGCTTGCCAATTTTGCAGTGTGACGTCGTATGGCGCTGACGGTTCAGGAATGCCAGGACGATCTCCTTCGATAGTCATGTCATTAAAGCGGTAACGACCTTCAAACCCGGTGAACAAGAACCAACTCGACGTGTTCTGAGCGATCATACTTGCTGAGAAAGGGCTTTCGACACTGATATTGGCGGCTCCGATGCTATTCGCTAGGTTTGTACCCCAACGAAACATGACGCCTTGAGAGACATCACTACGGAAGTTACCCGCATTGATGTCGTTAATGTTGGTGATCTCCCATTGTGTTTTTTGTTCTTCGCTGCGCATCAATTTGTTAAATACGCGGTAACCAAGGCTGAACGCCACTTTATCTTCAATCTGGTAATCCCAACCTTGAGGGTCCGTCGATCCTGTTATGCCGTGAACGATTTCTTGCGCCTTTTCTGATAGCGAACTTTCACCCGTAGTTCCTATGGTGAAATTGTACCGTACAGCTTTGTCACTCGTTAGGGAAAGGTAGTTGATTTCGGTGTGTAGGTAACCGGCATATGGGCGATCATTGATTAGTGGATAATCGGCTTCAATGTCGCTTGGAGTCCACATCTTGTGGCCAAGAACCAACTCTATTTTATCGATATTGGCGTGCTCTGAGTTAGCTAGACTCAGCCATTTCCATTGGCTTTCTTGTGTCAGTTGGTCTGTCGCGTAAGAAAGGAAAACACCATTCGTATAGTCTTGATCGACGCCAAAAATACCATCGTTGTCGATGGTAAAAGAAACCGTAGACTTAGTGGATGCTATTGCAACTGGAGAAAGAAGGGTAAGAATAATTAATTTACTAAATCTCATAGACTTTATTTGCTAACTTTTTTCGCATCATACGTAAGAATGCGGGCAAAAGTCTTTCGCGATATCACAACTTTCATTCAAGAAATAAAAAAAGGCTGATGCTACTTAGCATCAGCCTTTGTTGTATTACTAGAACGTTATTTCGCTATAGTCTTATAGAGACTCAGTGAATGTACGCGCGATTACGTCAGCTTGTTGCTCTGCAGTTAGAGAGTTGAAGCGAACAGCGTAACCAGATACACGGATTGTTAGCTGAGGGTATTTCTCTGGGTGCTTAACTGCGTCTTCTAGAGTTTCACGGTTAAGAACGTTCACGTTTAGGTGTTGACCACCTTCGATACCCGCTTCGTGGTGGAAGTAACCATCCATAAGACCAGCAAGGTTAGCGCGTTGTGAACCCTCATCTTTACCTAGTGCGTTAGGTACGATAGAGAATGTGTAAGAGATACCATCTTGTGCGTCAGCAAACGGCAGTTTAGCAACTGAAGTTAGTGATGCTACAGCACCTTTCTCGTCACGACCGTGCATTGGGTTTGCACCTGGAGCAAATGGAGCACCAGCACGACGACCGTCAGGCGTGTTACCAGTTTTCTTACCGTAAACCACGTTTGAAGTGATAGTAAGAATTGACTGAGTAGGGATTGCATCACGGTAAGTCTTAAGCTTACGGATTTTGCCCATAAATACAGAAACAAGTTCACATGCAATGTCATCAACGCGTGGGTCGTTGTTACCGAATTTAGGGTAATCGCCTTCGATTTCGAAGTCGATTGCTAGACCGTCTTCGTCACGAATTGGCTTAACTTTTGCGTATTTAATTGCAGATAGTGAGTCAGCTGCAACAGATAGACCAGCAATACCACAAGCCATAGTACGCTTAACGTCACGGTCGTGTAGAGCCATTAGCGCCGCTTCGTAGCTGTACTTATCGTGCATGAAGTGGATAGCGTTTAGTGCAGTCACATATTGTTTCGCTAGCCAATCCATGAAGTGGTCCATTTTCTCCCACAGTTCATCGTAGTTAAGAACATCGCCTTCGATCTTAGGCATTTGCGGGCCAACTTGGATTTTTAGCTTCTCATCCACACCACCGTTGATGGTGTAAAGCATTGTTTTCGCAAGGTTCGCACGAGCACCGAAGAACTGCATTTGCTTACCAACAACCATTGGAGATACACAACATGCGATCGCGTAGTCGTCGGAGTTCATGTCTGGACGCATTAAGTCGTCATTTTCGTACTGAATAGAAGAAGTATCGATAGATACTTTCGCACAGAACTTCTTGAAGCCTTCAGGTAGTTGCTCAGACCAAAGAACAGTGATGTTTGGCTCTGGAGAAGGACCCATAGTGTATAGTGAGTTTAGGAAACGGAAGTTTGTACGAGTAACTAGCGTACGACCGTCAAGACCCATACCACCCATAGACTCAGTTGCCCAGATAGGGTCGCCAGAGAATAGATCATCGTACTCAGGAGTACGTAGGAAACGAACCATACGTAGTTTCATTACGAAGTGGTCGATCATTTCCTGAGCTTGTTCTTCAGTTAGCTTACCAGCCGCGATATCACGTTCGATGAAGATGTCTAGGAATGTAGAAGTACGACCTAGAGACATAGCCGCACCGTTTTGAGATTTAACAGCAGCTAGGTAACCGAAGTAAGTCCACTGAATAGCTTCTTGCGCAGTTTCAGCAGGACGAGAAATATCACAACCGTATTTTGCAGCCATTTCTTTGATTTGACCTAGAGCACGGTGTTGCTCTGCGATCTCTTCACGAAGCTGCATTGTCATTTGTAGGTCTTCGCCGTTCTCAAAACGCTCTTGTAGAGAAGAGAACTGCGCGAATTTATCCTTCATTAGGAAGTCAATACCGTATAGAGCAACACGACGGTAGTCACCGATGATACGACCACGACCGTATGCATCTGGAAGACCAGTCAGTACGCCAGATTTACGACACGCCATGATTTGAGGAGTGTAGATATCGAAAACGCCTTGGTTGTGAGTTTTACGGTATTCTGTATAGATTTTTTTAACTTGTGGGTCTAGCTCGCGGTCGTAGGCTTTGCATGAACCTTCAACCATGCGGATACCACCGTTAGGGATGATCGCACGTTTTAGGGGAGCGTCAGTTTGAAGACCTACGATAGTTTCTAGGTCTTTTTCGATGTAGCCTGCATCGTGAGCAGTGATGGTAGAGATAACTGAAGTATCAAAATCAACAGGAGCGTGAGTCGCGTTCTCTTGTTTGATGCCTTCCATTACCTTAGCCCAAAGCTTGTTAGTCGCTTCAGTACCTTCAGAAACTAGGAAAGATTCGTCGCCTTCGTACGGAGTGTAGTTCTTCTGAATGAAATCACGAACGTTTACTTCGTTTTGCCAGTCGCCTGCAGCAAAACCTTCCCAAGCTTTAGCAAATTGCTCTGCCATGACATACCTACCTTTTTAGTAGAAAAAAATACGTACTGCTTCGCCGTTGAGCCAGCTATCCCCAGATAAAAGAGGGGAACAGTACACTCTTATGAATAACAATATTTATAGTCTTAAATTTACGTATTCGATTTACAAAACTATAAATATTGTCACTAGTTTTAACGTTTCTCTTTTTAAGCAACAGTTAGAGGTTAAACTAAAATTTTTTTGCAAACCTTAAACTAAATCAATAAATCCTCAAAAATCTCGATAAAAATGGGGTAGCGACGAGCGCTACCCACAAATTTCTGGACTGCTAGCTTATAGCCAAGCTTGGATGCCATACTGGCCTTCAAGCATACCAACTGCAAGCATAGCAACTAAACAGATAACAAGTACGCTTACTGGGATCACAATCTTGTCTACAAATGATAGGCGAGACGCGCGCTCTTTATCTCCAATTAAACCGTTGTTATCTAAAAGCATAGTTAGTGCCCAAGCTAGAACTGGATTAACAACGGCAGAACCAAAGATACAAATGCCTGCTGCTTGTGAGTCTTTCGAGTCCTTCACCATCTGCATGCCAGCTTCAAGCAGTGGTAGAGATACACCAACGAGAAGAGCAACGCGCATAACTGGAGGCCATACTGCAACGTCCATAGGAAAACCAAGGATTGCAACAATAATACATAGAGAGCCTAGTAAGATGGCACCAGCAGGAATAGGGCGTTTCGCGATTGCAGCAGGGATCATGTAAGTCCCCCAAGATGATGTGATGTTACCACCACCCACTGCAGTACCGACCATTTGGCGAACGGAACACATTGTCATTGTGTCATCAACGTCCATCAGCACTTTCTCACTCTTACGTGGGTAGTTCATCTCTTGGAAGATACGGTGACCCAAGAAGTCAGGTGACCACATTGCTACCGCAAGAATGGCGAATGGTAGAGAAGCGATGAAGTGTTCCATATTAGGAAGACCAAGCATCCAACCTTCTTCTGTTGAACCCCACCAGTAGATTGGATTTAGGTTTGGAAGGCCTGTCTCGGTTACGAATTTAATATCGAAGCCTGCGCCAAGAGCAAGTGCGATTGCAAGCCCAGTGAAGGCACAAACAGGGATCGCTAGCCAGCGTTTGTTCACTTTAGCAAGGAACGCGTATAAGCCAATGGTAACCGCAAGAACAATTAGACCGATGTAACCCATGCTACCAGCGGCAACCGTATCGGATTGCAAACCAACAGCCCAAGCTTGAATAGAGTTAATTTGGCTCATGGTTCCGGTTAAACCTAGGAAAATAAGAAGGCCACCAGCCGTACCTTCAGAGGTGAGGTTAACCAGTTTTGACCCACCTTTTAAGAGGCTCAAAATCAAACCAAACACACCAATGAGAATTGCTAATGCAAGAGGGTGAGCACCAGCAAGAGCGATGGTACCAATAAGAGGGATCATTGGGCCGTGGTTGCCTGCTAGGTTGGCTTTAGGGTTAATAAAACCAGAGGCAAGTACACAGAAAAGAAGTGCAGGGATGAGCATTTCTACACGCGCAACTTCGATAGCAAAGTCCTTGCCTAAGTTTACGTGGTCCCATGCTGCAGTAAGACCTTCAGCCCAAGACATCATTACCGCAGAGTACATTGCGATAATACCGATAGTACCAGCAAGTGCTGGAACAAGGTCTTCAAGCTCAAAGCGGAAGTCACGACCTGGCAAGTTCAAGCCAAAACGACGTGGCTTCATAATTTGTAGTTCGTGGTCTAGGTAGTCTGAACGGCTTGCGAACTCAGATGCTGGACGATGAAGCTCACGGTAGCTCTTGGTCTCGATATCTGAATCAGAGTGCGTTTTGTTAACTGCGTCTGACATAGATTCCTCATATATTTAAAAGTTATGAATTCTTCATTCAATTGTGTTAATCCGCATCCTGCGGCACGCTTATGCTAGCTATTGTTAGATTTGTTACACGTCGACACTGTGCCTAAGCATAGCTAATAACTTATTGTGTTGAGGCACCAAAAAAAGCCTCATCTTTTGGCAGGAGTCTAGCAAGATAGCCATTTAGGGTGATTGATTTAGATCACTTTAAGAATGGTTGTGAAATAAAACTACAGAAAGTTTCTGGCATGCGAATGAGATGCGGAAATCTTGTGTAATTTCATTACACAAGTTGCATAAAATTAGAACTTTTTGTCCTTTTGCACGAGATGCAGATTAAATGTCAATATTCACGGTGATTATATAAAGCTGGCTTTATTCTTGCTTTGGACAGAGCAAAGACAATTTTTTGGCTAATCATTGCCGCTCAGTTTAGGAAAAAGACATGAAACAGCTTAAAGTACTGCCACTAGTGGCAATCATCTCAGGGTTAATGGTCGGTTGCGGCGGCGGTGGCGGCGGTGGCGGTGGTGCAGCGCCGAAAACTGCGTTTACTTTTGGTTTTGCTATACCAGCAACAATGACTGAAAGTGAAGCAACTACGAAAGGTTGTACTGTATATGACCACAAAACTGAGCTGAACGGCGATAAAACGGTTTTAACCTACAGTGCAGCGTCAAAAGAGCAAGTGACCAACTATGTTATCGGTTACTACTCTGATGCCGATGGCAAAAGATCCGGAGACATTATCAAACCTACCACTGATAACTTTAAGTTTTATCTTGAAGATATCCCTGACGGCGGCTTTGTAACGTTTCAAGCAATAGAATTTAACGGCAAAGAAGCTCGCGTAAACACGTTTTCAAAAGAGTTCTTGCAAGATAAGAAACTACGTAATGCTACTTTTGCACTAAACCGAGACTCTTTGAACAAATGCTTTACTGGCGGTAACTTAGCAAGCAATAAGTTTACTAACTTAGATTACCGAAACGCTGAATCAGGTGGCGGAGATTACAACTTTGTCTCGCAAACCGATATTTTCACGTCTCCGAACCCTGATATGTTGCCTACTGATGAACTGATGGGGCTTAAAGGTGAACCAACGGCATTGTTTCAGTATGAATCAGGTTCAAGTGACAAAGCGCTTTACCAGTATGGTATTGGTTCGTGGGGAACTGGTGAGATAGCCTTAGTTAGAGCGGATAATACGTCAAACATTTATTCGTCTTCTGACTATACTTACGACTCGCTCAACATTGGCTTTGTTACTAACGGCTTTGCATATGACGCGTTGAAGCTGGATAAAACGGCCGTTGAATATAATCGCCCTAGTGCAACGAATAAAGAAACTTGGGTATACATGGCGTTCTCAGAGAATCAAGTTAATGGTTGGGAGTCTCTACTTAACGAAACGATCTCTGACGGATGGGATATTGACGTTGATCCGAGTGCTTACTTAAATATTGATAACCTGCCGAACACAAAACCAAGTGTATCAGCGCAAGGAAGTGCAGAGTCCGTGATTGATCTGGACATGGGCTTAACATCTTCTACTGAAGGCTTTACTCGTGTCGCTTACTTTGCAACTTCAGGCGACTATAGAGTCACACATCGCATTTTCACAACAAGTGATAGTGATTCTGTTGTTGTTCCAGAATTGCATTACTACAACTTCCCAACATCGGCCGTTAACGGTTTGAAAGTTTCAGCTTCGGACGATTTTAATCGCACTGCTTTAGTAGTGAATGAAGATAGTAATATTGATTCTAAAGTTTTCATGAGCTTCTTCTCCAATGGTGAAGCGTCAGAGCCTGAACTAGATGAAGACCTAGATGGCATCATTACTTCTGAAAAAGAAGGCTTGGAAAATGAAGTGACATTACGTACTTCAAACTCGTTGGTAGTCAGTCGTTTTAATTAATTCATTGCGACCTCGAATAGGTTTCAATTAACACTTTTGTAAATTTATTAAGCCCCTTTGAAAGGGGCTTTTTTATATTTAATATTCAACTTTTGAAGAATATGTTGCTATATATTGCATATTAATTTGTCTATCGTATCTTTCTATTCGAATTATTTAGGTTAATAATTTGTTGCAAGTTTCAAGGGGCGGTGCTAATTTGTTCCGAATTAGAGAGGGCGGAGTCCCTTAATTGCAGTGACAAAAACACAGGGAGTAGGGCGCATGAATGATGTACCAGCGCTAGATATAAAAGACCTGCACAAAACATTTGGACAAAATGAAGTTTTAAAAGGCATTTCACTTGCCGCGCACAAAGGAGATGTTATCTCCATCATTGGCTCTTCCGGCTCAGGCAAGAGTACCTTTCTCAGATGTATCAACTTGCTAGAAACGCCTACCGCGGGCGAAATTTGGGTAAATGGTGAATTAATCCAAATGAAGAACAACAGAGCAGGTGAATCTGTTCCTGCTAATGAAAAGCAAGTCCAACGTATTCGCTCACGCCTGGCAATGGTTTTCCAAGGTTTCAACCTCTGGTCTCACCTAACCGTACTAGAAAACGTGATTGAGGCGCCTGTTCATGTCTTAGGCGTGCCAAAAGCTCAAGCGATTGAAAATGCAGAAGTCTTGCTTAAGAAAGTAGGCTTGTATGAGCGTAAAGATTATTACCCTGGGCACTTATCTGGTGGTCAGCAGCAACGTGCAGCTATTGCCCGTGCGCTAGCAGTTGACCCAGAGGTGATGTTGTTTGACGAGCCAACTTCTGCGCTTGACCCAGAACTTGTAGGAGAAGTTCTGGGGGTAATGAGAGATTTGGCAGATGAAGGGCGAACTATGCTGGTGGTCACGCACGAAATGGCGTTTGCGCGTGACGTATCAAACCATGTGATGTTTTTACATCAAGGCTTAGTGGAAGAACAGGGAAATCCAGCTAAGCTATTTACAAACCCGGATTCAGAACGATTACAGCAGTTTATCTCATCCATTTACTAATATTTGTTAGGCGGCAGACTATTGCCTCCTAAGCCAACACAACAAACAAAACGAAATAAAATAGCAATCACAGGAGTATGGAAATGAAAAAGTGGTTATTAGCAGCAACGATTGCTGCAACGGCAGTATCAGGTGTTGCCCAAGCGAAAGAATGGAAAACAGTTCGCTTTGGTATCGAAGGTGCTTACCCTCCGTTTAGCTGGACAGAAACTGATGGCTCAATAAAAGGCTTTGACGTAGATATGGCAAATGCACTCTGTGAAGAGATGCAAGTGAAGTGCAAAATCGTCGCTCAAGATTGGGATGGTATTATCCCTTCTCTTCTTGCACGTAAGTACGATGCCATCATCGCAGCAATGTCTATCACTGAAGAGCGCAAGAAAAAAGTCGATTTCACTGGCAAGTACGCACAAATCCCAAATAAATTTATCGCTAAGAAAGGTGCGGGTCTAGATTTTGATAATCTTAAAGATGTCAAAATTGGCGTGCAACGTGCGACGACACATGACAAGTACTTAACTGACAACTACGGCGATGATGTTGAAATTGTGCGTTATGGCTCTTTTGATGAAGCGTATCTTGATCTAGAAAATGGTCGAATTGCTGCCGTTTTAGGTGATGCGTCTGCTCTAGAAGAGGGTGTGATCAACAAAGCAGGTGGCGAAGCTTATGAGTTTGTTGGACCATCGTTAACCGATCCAAAATGGTTTGGTGAAGGTATGGGTATCGCTGTTCGTAAACAAGACAAAGATCTGACGAAGAAACTCGACGCAGCAATTATTTCACTACGTGAGAAAGGTGTTTACCAAGAAATTGCTGGTAAATACTTTAACTACGATGTGTACGGTGAATAAACCGTAATTAAGCGACCGTTGGCTTGTTCCTAGAAGTAGTCAACGGTCGATTTTTTGAGTTTAGGGATTAGGAACTCACC
>NZ_JAWOQP010000032.1:41090-48434 GCF_033337375.1 Vibrio sp. YT-17 | reverse complement strand
TTTAAAATACAAAACGCCCGATGAAGTACATCGAGCGTTTTAGTTAAAAAGTGTCAACCCATATCAGGACGGGTCAAGCAGGTGATTTAATCACGCACGTTAGAGGCAAAACACCACCTAACTTAGTGGATTGGAACTGCGTTTTTTTGGTTAAACTTACCAAAGTGTTGTTCTAACACTTCTGGCGTCAGCTTACCTTCCGCTTCCAGCTTTTTCAGCTCAGCGACGATCGCTTTTTGCTCTTCTAGCGACGGCAGTTTTACTTCTGGCTCCTGAGCGGTTTCTTGAGAAATTTGCTCTAGTTCTTTTTCGAAGTCATTCATAGTACTTACCTAAAATTAATGATTGAACTTTTAAACTTCGCCTATTCTATCCAACTCTATAACTTGAAGCTACCAACCATCTTGTCTAAACGAGAAGAGAGCGCTTGAAGATCGCGACTTGCATCCGCCAACTCTTCTGCTGTCGCGGTTGTCATTTCATTTATCGCGTTGATTTCTTCGATATTTTGATTAATGGTATGCACCACCGTGGATTGCTCTTCCGTCGCCGTTGCAACTTGTGTATTACGATCAGAGATGTCGGTGATTCGTTCAGAAATACTGATTAATACCTCGACTGCTTCATCGGTAGAAGTAACCCCTTCTATGGTGACCGCTTTGCCCGCTTCCATAGCACTTACCGCGTCTTGTGCGTCACTTTGAAGCTGATTGATCATGCGCTGAATCTCTTCTGTAGAATCAGCCGTGCGTGAAGCTAGGTTTCTTACCTCATCAGCAACAACCGCAAAACCACGTCCCTGCTCACCAGCACGAGCAGCCTCAATTGCAGCGTTTAGCGCAAGTAAATTCGTTTGCTCAGAGATGTCACGAATTACACCCAGAATCGAGCCAATATCTTTGGTTGTCGACGCCAACTGCGTAACAACAATATTGGTTGTTTCAACATCATCGGCTAGGCGGCTGATCACCTCTTTTGCTTTCATCACAACTTCTCGACCAGTTTGAGTGTTATCTGAAGCCTGATTTGCCGTATCAGCAGCGGTAGCAGCGTTCGATGCAATTTCACTGATGGTCGCACCCATTTGGTTGATAGCTGCAACTACTTGAATGGTTTGATCACGCTGCTCTTGGCTGTTGTCGTGTGTGGATGTTGCTTTCGTTGACACACTTTCTGCCGCTTGACTTAATGAGCCACTGGTTAGAGCAACCTCTTTCATCGTGGCATGAATCTTCTCAATAAATCCATTAAAGCCTTTTGAAAGCTGAGCAATTTCATCATTACCCTTAATTTCAATACGCTGCGCCAAATCGCCTTCACCTTGCCCAAGGTCGGTAAAACGATCGGCAATCAGTCGGATTGGTTTCGTAATGCTGTTTGCTAACCATACGCCCATGAGGATGAATACAACGGCAACAATGATGGTCGTAAACAGCATTTTTTTAGCTGTCGCATTCAGGTCTGCGAATACTTCATCAACGGGAACCACGCCAATAACAAACCAGTTCATTGAAGGAACATACAAACTAGAAACAAAAGTATCCTGCCCTTCAAACTCCACATTAATTAGGTTGAAGCTATTTTTGTTCAACAGCGCACTTGCGTCACTACCAAATAGTTTAGTGATAGAAGTTTGGTTCTTACCTTGTTGGCGGTGTATTTGAATCTGGCCTTGTTCATTAGTGAGGAACACGTAACCCGTATCTTCAATTTTAAACCCATTGAGCAAAGCAACCATGTCTCCCATAGATTTAGAGAGACCTGACATTGATGTACCATTAAGATCTTGGAAATTGGCAAACATTTTCACTTCGCCATTTGCCTCTTGGAACACACTCACGGACGTTTCTTGACCAGACGACGTAAATCCAAAGAACCAAGCATCTTGCGTTCGGTTAAGTTGACGTAAGAATCCGTTTTGATTCCAGTAATATGCCGTTTGACGATTCGCTACCGACGCATCATTAAGACCATACTGTGATTTAACGTTATTGAGCTGCTGAACCAACTGAACTTCTACTGACGGATCACGGTCTGTATTAGATAGGGCTTCAACAATAAATTCGTTTGTAGCCAGCTGTTTTGCCGCTTGTTGCATTTCGACAACTTCGCGGTCAATTTCGGTATTGATTTGCTGCAACATCGCAGGTAGCTCGATGTCAATAAGACGATGGCTCAATACATCTCTCGCATGACGCTGAGCCATAACACCAACAATGATTGTTGATGCTAGAACAGCAAACGTAATGCCAAGTACAACCTTCTGTTTGATGCTCAAGGAATGAAGTTTCAACATATTCGGACCTTTTAAAAGAATCACTTGTTATTGGCCCCACAAGGGGAATTAGGTGCATATCTCATGACACGCACACCACGGAATCTTTATCGGCTCATATGTACAAAACTAGAGGCATTTCTCATTATATTATGAAAAATAAATGTAACACACTGTCAAATAAGCACTTTCAGAGATAGCACGTACTTGCAATTCTCTGTAGCGTCCCAATATTGAAAAGATAAATTGCAATAGAGCGTTGGAACTTTTTTCACATGGAAAATGACCAATACTCAACACGAAAATCACATGGATACCGAGAGTCCAAAGCATGCATAAATCTAACTTCGAAACTCTTCAGCAATACTTAGAGTCGCAGATCATCGGACAGCAAGATCTGGTAAAGCAACTGCTTGTTGCGCTTCTTGCGGATGGGCATATTTTAGTTGAAGGCCCTCCTGGGTTAGCAAAAACCCGTGCAGTAAAATCACTCTCAGACTGTGTTGAAGGCGACTTCCACCGCATTCAGTTCACCCCTGATTTGCTGCCAGCCGATTTAACCGGCACCGATATCTTCCGTCCCGAAACCGGAGAATTCACTTTCCAATCAGGTCCTATCTTCAACTCGCTTATTCTTGCGGATGAGATAAACCGTGCGCCAGCCAAAGTACAAGCGGCAATGCTTGAAGCAATGGCAGAGAAACAAGTCACAGCAGGTCGTCATACCTACCCGCTGCCAGAGTTGTTTTTGGTTATGGCAACTCAAAACCCGATAGAGCAAGAAGGGACCTACCCCCTTCCTGAAGCGCAGCTAGACCGCTTTTTACTGCATTTAGAAGTGGAATACCCAGATGCGGAGCATGAGCTATCTATCTTGCGTATTAACCGCGGAGAAGCAAAAGGCGAAGCAAAGGTTGAACGCCCAATGTTAAGCCAACAAGATATATTCACCGCACGTAAAGAAGTGTTGGATATTCATATGGCGGAAACGATAGAGCAGTACATCGTCCGTTTAGTTATGGCGACACGTCAAGCCAACGAATATGACACTGAGTTGGACAAGTGGTTGTCAATGGGTGTGAGTCCGCGTGCCACCATCGCTCTTGATCGCTGTGCACGTGCGCACGCTTGGCTTGCTGGTCGTGATTTTGTCTCTCCGGAAGATGTTCAAACCATGGCTTATCCGGTACTGCGCCACCGTTTATTGTTGAGTTACCACGCTCAAGCGGAAGGCATTACGGCAAACCAGGTCATCGATAAACTGCTAAACCTTGTTGGCAGTGCATAAACAGGTGAGTGATATGTCCGCTACACATTCATTACCACCTCATGCGAATGGGGTGACATTAACCCTTGAAGAGCTGCTCCAATATCGCACTCAATCTGTACGTTGGTTACCACCAGCACAGAGTCTCTGGTCGCAGATGAGTGGTAACCATACCAGTCGCCAAAAAGGGCAAGGTATGGATTTTATGGAGGTGCGCCAATATCAACCTGGCGACGATATTCGCAGCATTGATTGGCGAGTCACCGCTAGGACCGGTAAAGCACATACAAAATTGTTTGCAGAAGATAAAGAGCAAGCGGTCATTCTTTATCTTGATCTAAGTTCTAGTCTACATTTTGGATCTAAGTATGTACTCAAATCCGTTCAATTGGCCCACTTTGCCAGTGTTCTAATTTGGCTAACTCTAGCTAAAAAAAATCGCATCGGCGCAGTGATTGATGACGGACATCAATGTCTTGAATTTCGCCCCTCTTCTTTACAAAGACAAGGGCTGCGGATTCTTAACGCCATAGTCGACATACATAATGCGCAAGTAACTCGTACTGCAAGCAACGACACTCGTACACTGCCGTATGCACAAGTATTGGAGACACTTCATACGCTCACCCCAAAAGGTAGCGAATTGATTATGCTCAGTGATTTTGCCCACGTAATACCAACGGAACTGGCACAACTACGTCGACTCAAACAACACAATAGCGTAAGGGCTGTTCAATTTTATGATCCGTTAGAAAGAGGCGAAACAGACTTTAGAGGTCAAGTGAAAGCTTCGGATGGGCTGCATAGTCAATGGTTTAACTTTGGCTCTAAAGGACAACGAAGAGAACTCGAAAACCACTTTACCCAACATCAAGAAACCATTAAGCAGCAGTGCCATTCGATAGCAATTCCATTTAACACGCTATCAAGTGGCTGGCCCTTAATTTCACAATTAAGCTAACAAACTGACAAGCAGTATTTATTAAGCAGTAATAATAATGACAACAAACAACCAAAGCCTAGACCTTGAACCTTTGATTTTGCCAAACGCACCGGATTGGTTTCCGCTCGCTTGGGGATGGTGGGTGGTGCTTGCAGCCACCTTGCTCTTCGTTTTCGGCATTTGTCTTTATGTGAGATGGCGTAAAAAACACTTACGCGCAAAAAAGACAGCATTAACACTTTTAACTCAACCTACCGCGCCTCATACCCCCTCTTCTGCTCTGGAAATATTGCGCCAGGCAGCATTGAGTTACTTTCCGCGTGAAGAGATCGCACCATTAACCGGAATCGCTTGGTATGAATTTCTCGATAGCCATACCAAAGAAAGTCGATTCGTAGACAAACAACATCAGTGGCAAGAAGCGTTGTATCAGAATTCTTCCCAAGGGCAGCATCAAAGCTTGGTAGACGATTGTGTCTTTTGGATAACCTACGCTTTACCACCAAAGAAAAAGGCAAATAACCGTGACTGAGCAAACACTCATAACCGATCTTGCCCAATGGCTAAACATTGAATTTGTCTGGTGGTGGGCACTGTTTTTGTTGCCCATCCCCTGGCTGGTATACAAGTTCCTGCCACAAGAATCTCAACAAGCCGAGATCAAATTGGCGTACTTACCAACCAATGAGAATCGCAGCAAGCCTAAGCAAGCGCTGCAAAAAGCACTTTCAATCGCGATCTGGGTCCTTCTTGTCGTCGCTTGTGCGCGTCCAGTTTGGTTTGGTGATCCCGTTGAATTCCAACCCAAATATCGGGACTTGATGTTAGTCGTCGATCTGTCCGGTTCGATGCAGCAGGAAGACATGGAACTCAACGGCGAATATATCGATCGCCTCACAGCAGTCAAAAAAGTTCTGTCTGATTTCGTAGCAAAGAGAAAAGGTGACCGTCTCGGAGTTGTTTTGTTTGGCGACCATGCTTATTTGCAAACACCACTCACTGCAGACCGAAAAAGCGTCATGCAACAGATTAATCAAACCGTCATCGGTTTGGTTGGTCAACGAACCGCCATTGGTGATGGTATTGGGTTAGGCACAAAAACCTTTGTAGACAGTGATGCTCCGCAACGAGTCATGATTTTGCTCAGTGACGGCAGCAATACTGCAGGGGTGCTCGAGCCGCTAGAAGCAACGGAAATTGCGAAAAAATACAACGCCACTATTTACACCGTGGGCGTGGGCGCTGGTGAAATGATGGTGAAGGAGTTTTTCATGACTCGCAAAGTCAACACCGCAGCCGATTTAGATGAACAAACACTGACTAAAGTGGCAGAGGTGACAGGTGGACAATATTTTCGAGCGCGAGATACAGAAGAGCTCGAAAAGATTTATGACACCATCAACCAGCTAGAACCCGTATCTAGCGACACACAAACTTGGCGCCCACAGTCTGAATGGTTTCCATATCCATTAAGCGCTGCATTTGTATTATCGGTATTGTTATTCCTATTAAGGAGAAAACATGGCTGAGTTTATTTTCCTCAATCCTTATTGGCTTTTGGGGCTCATCGTGATCCCTATCGCACTCTTGCTTAATCACAAATTTAGAGCCCAAAAGTCCACACTGATTGCCCCTCACCTATCGCGGATGCTCGGACAAAACACGCAGTCTAAGCATTACTTCACTCTATGGGGTTTAGCTTGGGCAATAACTTGCATTTCATTAGCGGGGCCAAGCTGGCAGTCCAATGCTCGACCAAGCTTTGAGTTAAACCAAAACCGTATCTTGGTGCTTGATATGTCTCGCTCTATGTTTGCTACAGACATCAAACCCAATCGGCTAGCACAAACACGTTATAAGACGCTCGATTTGCTGCCTAAATGGAAAGAGGGAGCCACTGGACTTATTGCTTACGCTGGCGATGCCTATAACTTAAGTCCACTGACAACTGATTCCAGCACGCTTGCGGGCATTATCGAAAATTTGTCACCAGAGCTGATGCCTTTTCAAGGAGCAAACCTGCCTGCCGCGATTGAACTTGCGATCAACCAGTTTTCTCAAGCCGGCACGCAACAAGGCGATATCATCGTGTTAGCGGATGATCTTGATACGTCAGAGCTGTCTCGCGCGTTAGATTTAGTCCAAGGTACAAAGTTTCGCATTTCTGTTCTTGCCGTCGGAACTCCTAACGGTGCGCCTATCGCGCTGCCCGATGGCTCTCTGCTAAAAACGGCACAAGGCACAACCGTCGTAGCGAAAACAAACCTGAAAAACCTACAGACGCTAGCGAATAAAACTGGTGGCCTATTTGTTCCTATTCAACACACCAACCGTGATGTTGAAAATATCGCGGCCTTTACCAATAACATTGGTAGCCAGCTTTCTGCGACCCAAAGCGAAGAAGTTAAAACTGATTCTCGTCTCAACAGTGGCTTTTGGTTACTGCCGTTGTTACTTCTTCCTGCGGCTTTACTGTTTCGACGCGGCCTGATTTGGATGGTAGTTGCGAGTGTAGTCCCAGTAACGTGGACACCGCATGCAGAAGCTAATCCGTTCTTAAATGCCGACCAACAAGGAGCGGAACTCTACAAGCAAGGTGAGTATGAACAGGCGCAAAACCTATTTACAAACCCAAGCTGGAAAGGAGCCGCCAGTTATCAAAAAGGTGACTACGAAGCCGCTATCGAAGCATTTTCTCATGATGCCTCCCTTAACGGCCGCTATAACCTCGCCAACTCGCTCGCTCAAAATGGTCAATTAGAAGATGCGGCTGATTTGTATAAAAAACTGCTAGAGGAAAAGCCTAACTTTGAAGCCGCGAAGAAAAACCTATCGGTTGTAGAAGAAAAGCTAAAACAG
>NZ_JAWOQP010000032.1:0-40990 GCF_033337375.1 Vibrio sp. YT-17 | reverse complement strand
CAACAGCAACAGCAACAGCAACAGCAACAGCAACAGCAACAGCAACAGCAACAGCAACAGCAACAGCAACAGCAACAGCAACAAAAGTCTCAAAACGAAGGGAAAGAAGCGCAAGGACAACAGTCACAAAATCAGCAAGATTCTGAAAATAAAAAAGAAAAACAAAAAACGGAACAACATCAACCGCAACGAGATGACAAGCAAGTGAATGATCAAGGTGAACCAATACAGGCTAAAGCGCATCCCGAAAAAATGCATCAGGATGATCCTGAGTTCCGTCGACTAGAAGCAGTAGAAAGTGCTCGCGACCCAAGCTTTTTGATCCGTGCGCAAATGCAACTTCAAGCGCAACAAAAACAACCTCCACAACAATCTCAAAAGGAGTGGTAAGCCTGTGATGAACAAAGGCGTAAAACTGGTCTTTATTTTTGTGGCCAGCCTAATATCCAGTTTCTCGGTGATGGCACAGACACTTCAAGCTAGTGTGAATAAAACACAAATAGCCAAGAATGAAGTGATTAACCTCAGAATCATTTCAGATACTGAGCTCAGCTCAGACTCAATCGACTTCAACGTTCTAGAGAAAGACTTCTTCTTGGGTCAACCTCGTTATGGCCGCTCTAGCAATAACATTAACGGAAGAAAATCGGTGCGTACCGAGTGGAGTATCTCAATTGCACCAATGAAAGAAGGTGTTCTGACTATTCCAAGTTTTTCCGCTGATGGCATGAAAACGGAGCCGATCAAACTACGTGTCAACGCGAGCCAAACAGACCCCAATCTTGATGATCTATTTAGCTTCAATATTACGGTCGACAACAGTACGCTCTACCCTCAGCAATCTGCAACATTACGTATACAACTTCTAATTAAAGCGGACACTCGACGCCTAGATAACCCGCAAATAGTACCTCCGCAGATTGAAGGCATGAAGCTTGAGGCACTGGGTGGCTTACAACAAAGACAGAAGATCTTAAATGGGTTAGAAGTAGCGGTCATAGAGCAGTCGTTTCGCTTAACGGCAAATCAACCAGGCACTTATACCTTGATAGGTCCTAAACTGACCGGTTCTTATATTTATGGCGACAGCTTGACGGGCTCAACCAAAATAATGCCTATCAACACCAAAGCGGAACGCATGCCAATCACGGTCAAACCGATTCCGAGCGAATTTAAAGGTGAATGGCTTCCTGCTTCAGCGTTAGAAATGACACAGAGCTGGCAAGACGATCAAGGTAATCTATTGTCGACTAACGCAATCAACACAGTAAAACAAGGCTCTTCACTCACTCGAACCATTCAAGTTAAGGCTCGCGGTACACAAGCCGAATATCTGCCACGAGTCAATATTAGTTACCCGAGTTCACTGCGCGTGTATCCCGAACAACCTAAGTTCGATAGCGCGAGAGATGGCACCGTTACCATGACGGTGAAGCAAGTCATTATTCCTACAGAGGCCGGGAAATATACCTTACCAGGATACGACTTGAACTGGTGGGACAGTCAAAATGATGAAGCGAAGAAAACAACGTTACCAGAGCTAACATTAGACGTAGAGAAAAATGACACTGGGCTAATCACGTTGCCGGAATCGCCTCTTTCAGCGCCTTTAGTGTCAGCCCCTAGTCCTGAATCAAGCGGCGATGTAAACAGTCTCTGGCGAACATTAACCTTTGTTTTCTTAGGGCTTTGGATAATGACATTGGGAATCGCTATTTGGGCATGGAAAAAGCGGTCAATAACAGCGAGTGGAACGGTTTCAAATACTGAACAACCACTTTGCATCGACGCGCTAAAAAAAGTCATCGAAGAGGGCGATGCTGCGAAAATTGAACGCTCTGTAAATGAGTATTTAACCACTCATCAAGACAGGTTAAACCCTGGTGACGTACAAGCAATTAAGCAAGAGCTTAATGCCATGAATCAAGCGTATTTTAGTGCCAACCAACAACCTTGGAGCCCTGATTCGCTGCTAGCGAAAATTCAAAACCTTGGCAAAGCAAACGTAACGAAAACCGACCACCAACTCGAAAAGCTATAAATAACTAGATAACAATGGCAGCTCTCATGAGCTGCCCATTCTCATATCCGGCCAAATTTGCTTTAGCGGTTTTATCTAGAGCACCAACCGCCGCCCCTTCCCTATCAAGTTGCTCTTATGAACATAACTCACTCAACAAACACTTGGGGCTCGTATTCGTATCGCCTTACACAATTTCGCCCATGATTCTTCGCTTGATAGAGTGCCTTATCCGACAACTGATATAAATGGTCGAAATTAAAGTCTTTGCCTTTCGCTTTATAACAGGAGTAACCGACTGAAACGGTAAGTAACTCCCCTTCTGGGTTATGTCGATGCTTTATCCCCTCGCCCTCGATGCACTGACGAATGCACTCTGCTCTCAGTCGAACCTCCTCTTGCTCAGAACCAATCATGAGCAATGCAAACTCCTCACCTCCGATACGGCAAAAAACTTCATCTTCACCTTTGGTATGATGATCCAAGATATAGCCAATTCGCATCAATGCGATATCGCCTTCGAGATGACCATAGTGATTATTGAATAAGCCAAAATGGTCAATATCAATCAGGATCAGGCCAAACGACATGTCGTCTTCACACTCTAGGGCACAATATTTTTGCATCACATGTTCTAACATGCGGCGATTACCAAGACGCGTCAAAGGATCGAGCTTAGAAAGTACCTCAAGCTGTCGATTGGCCTCCTCCAACTCTTTTGTTCGGTTCTGAACCTCCAGCTCTAAGTTTTCGTTTAATTCGCGAATCGCCTCTTGAGCTTGAGTACGTTGCAATACTTCAGCTAAGCTGGACGCGAACATACGAATCACTTCACGTAACTGAGAAGTTAAGGGCGCACGTGTCAGCAAATTATCAACAGCGATAAAGGCGATAGGACCACTGCTATTTGAAGTCAATACCGTCATCGCAGCCCAACCAAAGCCAACAATATTACAGTCATGATAAATAGGCACTGATTCTTCAAATGCGACTTCGTTTGGCATTGAGCGAGCCAGATTTATAAGAGAGAAATCTTGGGTTTTGCCAAAGAAGTAAGATTCATCCACCACATTACCTTGAATATCGGTACCCCACGTTCCTTGCATGTAAGAGCAATTTTCATCAGTTAAAAACACCGCCATTCGATCAATACCAAGATTTTTAATGGCGAAAGTGACGGCCGATTTGCATACTCCACTGACAGTAGTGCAACGTGATAACTCAACCATGCTTGAATGCAGCATGCGTACGTTTTGTTCTTGGCGCTTACGAATGTAAATTTGAGAGAAGAGTGAACCAAACGAGTCCAACATCTGTTTTTGATATGCCGTTATCGGCTTACGATGAATAAAGTTATCTAGCGCGAACCACCCAAACGGTTCATTGCCATCGCGTAAAATCAACATCGCATTCCAGCCCTGCCCGATGACCTTGCCTGCTGTGTATATTGGCGCGTCTTCTACAATAACTAAGTTGCTCTCGAGGCTAGATAACGCGGTGATATACTCCTCGCTAAGTTGGTGTAAATCGTATTGTGTGTGAAATTCATCAATCGTAATTCCTGACTCATCCGTACCGTATGTACCACTGAAGCTGCGCTTTTTCATATCGAGAAGCATCAGTGTAGAGCGATCAAACCCAAGTCGTTCACGTAACGCTTCGACGGCTTTGTAGTACAAGTCCTTTAAAGAATCAGGGTTAGAGATTTCGAGTGCAACTTGCTGAACTAACTTCATATTTTCGATAAAGCGCTCGCGTTGGCTAATCTCATCAACATATTGCGCTTCACGAATATCTCTGTGCCTGATCTCTTTCGAGGCATTTTTTTCAGCACGAATACATTGCCAACGCGCCGCTGCGAGCTGCATTGCGTCGTAACTTTCTTCATAGATATTATGTGCTGTGCGAGCATGTACAGATTGAATCAGTAGGTAGGTACGTTTGATAGGCGTGTTGTCGAGCATCATGATGTAACTATCACCGCCTAAATCTCGGGTGTGATTCCAGTTACAAGTGTTGATCGCCAGAGGTATGATGCTTTCAGAGGTGTCAAACTGACTTGCCCACTCCCAGAATGTCTCAGGATAGTTTTGGGTTGGGTAAAGCTCTCCGCGAGAGAAGCTCATCGAATGACGAGGGTTAATTGAAGGATCTTCAAAAATAGCGAGGGCTTGAGGGGAGAACAGACTCTCTAAATGATCAAAGATTGCCTCCGCTAGCAACCGATGGTCCCTCGTTGAAGACACTTTTCTTGTAAAACTTCTTAAACTCACCCTACCAACCTAATCTACTTTTTTATCCTCGATAAAAAACTACTTAGGCCATGATATGCAATCAATACGTTCAAATTTGAGCTGTTAAGTCATTCGCAAAATTATCAGACTTAGTGTTACATTCGAGAGCTCTTCAGCACTTTTAAAGCCATGTTTCACATAAGTTACATGCTTTATAAACTGGGGAGGAAAGTTGTACTTATTTACAAGATTTTTGTGTTGGTAGATGTTTTAAGCCTACGACTTAAAAAGAAAAAGGCCCCTCATCAAGAGGGGCAAAGTTACCATCGCTTATAGTTATTTAGTTATGCTTGTAAATACGGTGGATTAACCGAAATCACCATTTACGTAGCCTTGAGTACGGTCGTCTTGAGGGTTGCTAAAGATCACTTGCGTATCGTTGTGCTCAACCAGTTCACCCATTAGGAAAAACGCAGTGCGGTCAGAGATACGACGCGCCTGTTGCATTGAGTGAGTCACGATAACGATGGTGTAGTTCTTCTTTAGCTCTTCCATCAGTTCTTCGATTTTGTGTGTCGCAATTGGGTCAAGTGCCGACGTTGGCTCATCCATCAGAATCACATCCGGCTCCATCGCGATTGTACGTGCAATACATAAACGTTGCTGCTGACCACCAGAAAGACCGAATGCGTGTGATTTAAGGCGATCTTTCACCTCATCCCAAAGTGCAGCACCGCGCAGCGAACGCTCTACCACTTCATCAATTGTCTTTTTGTCTTTGATACCTTGAGCACGTAAGCCGTAAGCCACGTTCTCGTAAATGCTCATCGGGAATGGGTTTGGCTTTTGGAATACCATGCCGACTTTGATGCGAAGGTCAGCAACATCAATGTTGCCGTAAATATCTTCGCCGTCCATCGCCAATTTACCTGTAATTTTCACGCCTTCGATTAGATCATTCATTCGGTTCAAACAGCGTAGAAGCGTTGATTTTCCGCAACCTGACGGGCCGATAAGTGCAGTTACTTGGCGAACTGGAATTGGTAAGTTGATCGATTTCAGTGCTTGGTTGTCACCGTAGAATAGGTCTAGGTTTTCAATATCAAATTTGTTCATTGTCTTAATCTCTTAATTCTTGAATTCGTGTCTTTTAACGTGCGTTCTTAATTAGTGTTGTTAGTAAGTTGCGGTGTTAAAACGTCTAGCAATCAGTTTCGTTACCATGTTGATCAAGAGAACAACTACGATAAGCACTGTTGCCGTACCGTAAGCCTGATTCCATTCTTCAACGGTAAACAGTTCGGTAGTCAGTTTGTATAGGTGAACGGTTAGCGTACGACCTGAATCCAATAAAGAGTCCGGAATACGTGCAACCATACCTGCTGTCAGGAATACTGGAGCAGACTCACCAATGACACGACCAATACTTAGAATGACCGAGGTTAAGATACCTGGCATTGCACTCGGAAGAATCAAACGCCAGATAGTGTAAATCTTAGAAGCACCGAGGCCATAAGAGCCTTCACGGTAAGTTTGTGGCACTGCCATCAGCGCTTCTTCCGTTGTACGGATGATCACTGGCAGGATTAGGATACTTAGCGTCAATGCACCCGACAGAATCGAGAAGCCAAGGCCAAGAATCGCCACGAAGAAAGTCATACCAAACAGGCCGAAAATGATCGACGGGATACCCGCCAATGACTCGGTACAGAATCGGATGATTTTCACCAAACGACTGCCCACTTTCGCGTATTCGGTCAAGTAGATTGCCGTCATGATACCGAGTGGCGCTGCCACTGCGATAGAAGCGATAACCATGTAAATGGTCGCCACAATCATTGGGAAGATACCATGCTCTTCACCTGTACGCGTATAGTTATCAGTAATGAAGTTCCAATCTACGTGTTGTAGACCGTTTGATAGGATGTACCAGATAATCCAGAACAAAAAACCTACCGTTAGTGCTGCCGAGATCCAGACAAATGCGTTAAAGACATTATCTTTGAACTGGCGTGCTTTTTTCAGTTTTGCGCGATCCATAATAGTCACCTTTAACGAGCGATTACTTCGCTTTTTCTCGGTTTAGGTACAGTAGTACAGCGTTCAACGACATGATGAAGACCAGAAGTACTACACCTGTAGCGTAAAGTGCGTTCGCGTGAACACCACTTGCGTAAGACATTTCAATAGCGATGTTTGCAGTTAGTGTACGAGCCGAATCCAAGATGCCTTCTGGCATTGCCGGCGCGTTACCCATAACCATGATAATCGCCATGGTCTCACCCAACGCACGACCGATACCCAGTATCACACCTGTCATGATGCCTGAGCGAGCCGCTGGAACGAGCAACTTAAAGATGGTGTAGATTTTCGATGCGCCCAGTGCCAAAGAACCTTCTTTATAAGTACGAGGGACAGCGCGAATAGACGTTTCAGAAACCGTAATTACTGTTGGTAGAATCATCACACCAAGAACAATAATACCGGCCAAGATAGTGTTACCTGCAGGTACATCAAATACTTTCTGAATCAATGGAACGATAATAACCAGACCGAAGAAACCGTAGACCACTGAAGGAATACCGGCTAGCAGCTCAACCGCTGGACGGATGATGTCTGCTAATCGCTTTGGTGCGATTTCAGCGATAAAAATGGCGGTCAGAACACCAATTGGAACCCCAACAATGACAGCACCAGCCGTCGATACGATAGATGCCACAATCATGGTGGCGACACCGTAAAGCGCAGGTGGTAACCAGTTTTGTCCTAAGACAATGCCCGATACGCCTGCTTCTTGGAATGCCGGAATACTCTCTCGAACGATGAAGTATGCAATAACGGCCAATGAAACAATGCCGATTACGGCACTCGTTAGGAACAAGCCGTGGAAGATGCGCTCTTTCCAGTCTACACGACGCTTCTCGCGTAGGCCTGACTTGCTGATAGCTCTAGCGTCAGTATTCATAAGCTTTTCACTATTTGTTGCGATGGTCATTTAAAAATCTCACGGTTCTGGGCAATGCCGTTGAACACAATGGATAGAAAAGGCTCAGCCCGAAACGTTGGGCTGAGCAAACTTTAGAGTCCCGATGGGATTAGTTAACTGAGATGTAACCTTTTTGGTCAACTAGCGCTTGCGCTTCATCAGTTAGCATCCAGTCTAGGAATTTTTGCGTTTCTGTTGATGGCTTGCCTTCTTTGTAAAGAACAAGGAATGGACGCGCTACTTTGTAAGAACCGTTTTTAACGTTAGCTACCGTTGCATCAACGCCGTCGATTGCTAGCGCATTAACAGTGTTGTCTACAGTACCAAGAGAAATGTAGCCGATTGCGTATGGGTTAGATGCAACCATTGTTTTCAGTGCGCCGTTACCGTTTGCAACTTGAGCACGTTGAGAGATAGCTGATACCTTCTTACCAGAAATCTTCATTTTTAGAGACATGATGTCTTCAAATGCGCCACGAGTACCAGAAGCTGTGTCACGAGTAATGGCTACGATTGGCTTGTCTGCACCACCGACTTCTTTCCAGTTTGATACTTCGCCTTTGTAGATTGCAGTCACTTGCTCGGCTGTTAGACCTGGCAGTTTGTTTTGTGGGTTGACAACCACTGCGATACCATCACGAGCAACCACTTCTTCGATTAGTGTTGATTCTTTTTCAGAGTCTTTTAGATTACGAGAAGACATACCAAGGTCTGCTGAACCATTTTTCGCTGCTTTTACACCAGCTGAAGAACCAGGACCTTGAACTTCGATAAATACGTTAGGGTTCTTCTTCATGTACGTTTCAGAGAAAACTTCCATCAGTGGAGTTACGCTGCTAGAACCCACTGCAGAGATAGTTTCTTTAGCAGAAACAGGAGTCACTGCCATTGCGCCTAGAAGTGCGATTGCACCGATTACTGTCTTTTTCATCACAATTTCCTTAAGTGGCTTTATTGCCGTTGTGTTTCACTTGAACGGTGCTCACTTTAGAATTTGAATATGACAGTTGTGTTTCACTTAGTTGAACCCTCTATGACACGTTGTCATTTCTAACTATTAATTCCGCGACTTATCCCTCTCTCAATTTGAACGTAACGTTTTTATAAGTTGCCTCATGTTCAAGATGATAACCCCATCGATTTTGGTACATTTCATAACAATTAGATATGAGTAACTCATTGATTTGGCAAATATAACAATTAAAATCGAAATGCTTATTTATAAAAAAGATAATAATTAAACCGATAGAGGGTCAATCTCATGCGTCAATTTCTTAGTACGCTTTCTATTAAACTTCAGGTTTTTCTGCCTGTTCTATTCACAGTTATATTACTCATCATTGGACTGAGTGTCGGAATCGGTAAACTCGATCAAGCATTCAATAAGGTTTCGGCTTCCACCCATAAGCTAATCATTCACAAAGAGGAACTTAGCGGCATCGTAGACAACACTTACGCCATGCGCATCAAAGCCATTTATAGTCTATTTAGAGCCGAAGATGTTCAGTCTCTCAACCAAGAGCTTTCTGAGCGACAAAACAAAAACCGCGATTTTCTTAACTCCATCGACAATCTCCCTGGCGTTCAAAATGAAGTCAATGCTATGCGTAAGGCCATGAATCACTATGTTGATTTCACTCGCGTTACCATGACACCTCTGCTCACCACTAAACACTCTTCTGATTACACCACCTCTGATTTCAATCAAAAGTACGAATCTACAATGGCTGAGTATCGATTAGCTGGCGAAGCGATGATCAACGCCATCGACAAACTATCTAAACAATTGAATCAAATCGTCACCGATGAAGTCGAAACGAATGGCGAACAACATTCAACCACGCTAACTTACAGCGCCGTCTCGCTTGCGGTGATCTTGAGTGCCGCTTCACTTATTAGTTGGGTACTCGCCAGCTACATCGTTGCGCCGATTCGTAACCTTCAAGTAACGATGCAGGAAGTCGCGAAGGGAAACCTACTAGTTAAGGCCGAAGCCATCGGGAAAAACGAAGTGTCTCAGCTGGCTCGAGATGTAAACCAGACCATAGAAAAACTGCGTGAAACTGTAAGCGCATTGGTTCGCATTAGTGAAGATGTGGCATCAGCATCAACCGAGTTAGCAACTGTTATGACTCAAAGCAGCGTCAACTCGGATCAAGAAAAGCAAGAAGTTGAGCAAGTAGCCTCGGCGATCAATCAGCTAGAGTCGACCGCAGCTGAAGTATCGACCAATGCACAAGAAGCCGATAGTGCATCAAATCAAGCACGTACGTTAACCTCACAAAGTATAAGCATGTTTGGGGAAAGCACTCGCGCAAGTGAAAAGATGGCGGAACAACTTAACGAAGCCGCTGCCGTCGTAACTTCGCTAAAAGATCAATCAGAACACATTGGTCGCGTGATCGAAGTGATTGAAGGTATTTCTGAGCAAACGAATCTACTTGCACTGAATGCAGCGATTGAAGCTGCACGAGCGGGCGAAAGTGGCAGAGGCTTTGCGGTAGTGGCCGATGAAGTACGTATGCTGGCAGCGCGAACTCAGGAGTCCACCAAAGAGATCCAAACCATTATAGAAGAGCTACAGCAACAATCTGGTCACGCAAATGAAAGTATGCATTTCAGCTTAGCGATGTTGTCAGACAACCAAGCTCTGACACAAGAAGTTAGCCAATCACTTGCTAATATCAGTAATGCTATCGCCGATCTGAACTCAATCAACACTCAAGTTGCGACCGCATCAGAAGAGCAGAAGCAGGTCACGGCTGATATCAACAACAACTTAACGAACATCTATGAACTAGTGAGCCAGAACGTCACTGGTATCACTCAATCAGCCGCGGCAGCGCAAGAGTTGTCTGGTTTAGCAGAAAACCAAAAACATCAGCTTAAGCAGTTCCAAGTTTAAATTCTCTGCTCAACACGATAAGTTCCAAAGGTTAGAAAAGAAAAAGCTCCGCACTGGCGGAGCTTATTTTAAAGGCAAAGCTATCAACCCTTATTAACGTAATAATTATTATTCATCTGTCACTAACAAGAGAGAACTTTTGAAACTTGAGTTTAACGGATCTCTATTGAAAACCTCACCATTAGTCGTATCAAAAGTTGCAACATGCTTACCGTCGCCATTAGGTGTGTTGCTCCAGACATAACGCCCTAGAACATCATCTCCATCTGTCAGACTATAGCCGCTAGCAAACCCTGTACTATTTATGGCTGGGCTGTGGCAAGCTCGCTCAGTTAGAGATACTAGCTCTTTGATATTTGCTAGTCGCCAATTTTTTTTGTCAGCAAAATTGTGAAGAGGATGGTTGCCGTCCTTATTACGAATTTGTTTGGCTGTGGAGAGAGCGAGTTGCCATGACATTGTAGATCGCGTCCCCTGGCATTCTTGGTTTCCTACATTCCATGTCATACCAACTGGACAGCGCATCCATGTTAGACCTGTTTTCAGGTCAGTTACGGTACCGCTCTCAGAATATGTATAACGCGTGTTAGGTGCCGTTTTAGCAAAGTCAGTAGAACACTCTTGTGCAGCTATTGCAGTTTGAGAAGCCAAAGTAAGAGATAGTACAGTTATTAATTTCTTCATCTTATTGCCCCTTAACTGCGACTAGACGGATTGGGAATTGGTAAGAATCATCGGCACCCGCACTTGTATTGCTTGATCGAATCTCGACGTATGAAATAGTGCCTCTATCTTTGCCCCGGGAGACAATCGCAGGGAAATAAATCTCGCCATCAATAAGTTGTGATGATGCATTCGTAAACTTAAAGTCGCTATGCCAAAACGCACCATATCCTAAATAAGGGCTACCTATGGTTTGCTGTGGAAAGTATTTAACATTAAAACCATAGACGTTGTATTTTGCATATTCATCGTTCGGAGCAAACAGTGTTTGTTCACCAAAGTCTAGTAAGTCATAAGTCTCACGGTAAGTAGGCAAGCGCCAACCAGTGATTCCACATAACGATTGTTTGTTTATGTACTCAACATATTGGCTAGTGGTACAAACTTCATCACCAGCGTCTTTACAACCTGCAAGCTCTACATCTTTGCTAAATGGCTTAAATGCTTCAGACTCAAACGCAAACAGGCGATCTTTAAATTGAACCGAGCTCGCATCCGCACTCTTATTTTCCCAAACAAGACCAGTACGTTCGTCCATAGTACAAGCCCACTCAGTCGCATCTGCAGCTAAAGCTGCACCTTGTGAATCTAGCTTAACGAACTTAAAGCCAGCGCCTGTCGACGTTTGCTTGTCCTCTTTGTCGAAGCCGTATTCCGCATCTTGACCAGGGTAAGACGCTTGAACCTCTGCTACGTCTGCTGCTCCTTCAGCAAAATAAAGAACGGCGCCCGTATCGTTACTACCAACCGTTTGTTCAGCAACCGCTACAATTTCTTCAGCAAATGCACTTACTTCCGCTTCAGACAGAAGATCAGAGGCCAATGATTTACCCTGGAAGCTAAGGCTTTGAGCAAGCAGCGCTACGCCTTGGGTCATTTGTTGTGGCTGCATCGCAGCTAATAGCACAACCGTGTTTTGCTCTAGCTTGTCTAGCTCGCTAGCTTCTGCGTTAGACATCACCGTACCAGAAAGAGAAACGCCGGCATCGGCGAGTTGCGCTTTCACAATCTCTTCAGCTTGAGCAACGGTTTTACCGTCAATTACAAGACCCGCGAGCAACGTTGTTACACCATTGACCGTGTTACCCGTTGCTAAATTTTGACCCGGAGCCGCAAGACGCAACGTTTGGTTTGAACCTTGATCAACTTGAGCAAGAATGGTGCTGGTTAGTACGTTTTTGTCGCTTGAAGTCAGGCTAAATTTACCGGCATTATCCGTTTTAGCACTCGGTTCAGTGGAATCACAAACGTAGTTTTGGTTTAAATCGATACATACTGGCGTATCAAGAAGTGTACCTGCAGAAACGATGGTGCCAGCTACATCATAGGTCGGTGCCGACGTGTCACCACCAGAACCTCCGCCACAGCCAGCAAGGGCTAGTGACATAGCAACGAAAGAATATTGAAACTTCATAGATTTTATCTTCTTTTGATTTTAATTAACGAGAGCGAATCACTCTCACCATTGAAAGCAGGAAAAGTCCTAACAAGGTCCAAGGCGAACCACTGCCACCTGAACCACCGCCACTGCTTTCTTTAGTGGTATCAGCACTACACTGATACTGAGCAAAGTGACTCACACCCCACTCTTTCAACACCCCAGAGTTCCCTGACACGCGGTCAGACACTTCGAGACGCCAAGTACCCCAACTCGGTTGACCGACAAGTGCTTGTAACTCCTCGTCATACTGAGCGGTGAAGTAACCTTTAAATCCTTTGGTATTGCTTGATTGATGGCTAAGTAGCACGACCGATTTGCCTTGTGGAGACACTAGCGTCACTTGCAGATCTTGCAGTGAGTCATGTTCGATGTTCAGGTAAACCGCAAACGAATCATCAATCGTGCGTGACTTGTCCGATAGCGTCTGAGAGAACAGTCTGTCGCCCTGTTCCGGCAAAGCGGAGTTCACTGGTTGAGGCTGGATATCGAGCTCTGGCGTACCATTAACCAGCACCACCTTTTCACTCCACTGGTGAGTCTTTAGGCCTTCAGAAAATTGATAATCCAATGAAATAGAGGAATCGAATTGCGTGCCACATGTTAGACCGCTTGGTAACGCCACCTTCATTGAGGTCGAGTCAGAAAGCGTTTCATCAAAATCGAAAACAGATGCGTTGTTTAGCTGCCATTGCCCTTTGATGCTCGCTTCACGGCCAGTTTGGCTCAGGCTCAAACCAACGTCTTGACCTTGTGCGATGTATCGAGCGTCATAGCGAACACGAAGAGGCGCTTTAAGTAAGTTGTGTCTGTTGAAGCTGTCCGTCAGGAATTGGGCGTAGTCTTTATTTGGGAACAAGATGTTTGCGGCAAACACGGTCGACTCCGCCAGATCATGCATTTTCACGCCACGACCAATGCCGTACATGCCTTCAAGAACAATGGCGTCAAACTCGCGGAACACCCTATCGGTATCATCACCGTATCGTTCAACCGATGCTTTAAGCGCTTGAAACAGCGGCGTTGACCATAGCTCGTCACCTAGTTCACCGCCCACACTGACGTGCGCTGGATACTCTGAGCTTTCGAAGTAACGTGCTCTTTGGTTCCATAAGCTACGAGTTGTTTTGCGTGTTCCGAACACACCGTCCCAGTTGAACACCGTATCTAGCTCGAACTCTTGACCACGACGCGAAGCATCCAAATATTGAATGCGGTAGCTCGCGCTGCCCGCCCAGTAATCAGCAAAACCCTCTGCGATAGCACCAGTGTGACCGTACGCCCAATCCGGTACGATTTGGTAATGAATGCCATGCCCAAGCTCGTGTATCACCACATCAGCATCAACTGCATCCGGAGAAACACCACCGACACCTAGCATGAGTGCTTTCGGACCGTAATAGTAAGTAGAGTTATCTTTTGATAAACCGCGAGCGTCAAAACGAAGCGGTTCGTCAAACAAGTCGTAAGTCAGGCTTGTCAGATATTGGATCGAGCTATCAAGATGATAAAAAGCCATCAACTGTGGGAACGCATTGTCACCAAACTCGGTGCTTTGCATCTCATCAACACTGTCAAACGCTTGAACTCCTTCTGCGCTGAGAAAGTCCAACGTATCAAGCACAGGTGCTTCACCAGGTGTTGGGGCTGCAAATAAACCCGTCGCATCCACTTGCTTTAATCTTGGGTTAGAGAGATAGAACTTACCTCCCGACTTTAAAACCTCAATCGACTTGGTGACGTACTCGATCGGCTGAGGGTAATCGGACAGTGCTGACCACGTCGATTCTGGTGCCGCTTGCTGTTGCATGGTGCGAAGATCTGGGTTGAATAAAGAAACCTCAACATCAACCAGACTTCCAGAGCTCAGAGCAGGTGGCTCTTGTGCTTGCAGTTGGCGAGGCGATTCCAATTCCATTGCAACCGTTGGTTTACCGTTGCGAATGATCGTATCTTCAAGGCTCTTAAACACTCGCACAACGTGATGATTTTTATCGGTTGTTACTACTAGGGCACGCTGTGCTTGATATTCACCGTTTACCCAAACATCAAAATTGTAATGCTCACCAAGCTGAGACTGGGTTTTGTAACGGAACTTAAACTCGCCCGTTTCTGAGTAGTGGCTGTCTAGATAAGTTTTCGCTTGCGCTTCATTCGTTACCACAGAGTCCGTTGCGGGATAATCCCACTCTGCAGCCTGCGCCGCAGGGGTACAAGCAATAAGTAGTGAAAACGCCAATGGTTTTAGCTTCATGATTTCGTCCTAGAATTCGTATTTTGCATTTAGCGTGAAGTAGCGCCCAGGCTCAGTTGAGTAACGCTTACTTTCCTCAGCGATACCCGCTACGTCCTGGTATCGGATGTACTCTTTGTCGAACAAGTTGACGATGTTTGCGCTAACACGAAGGTCTTTGGAAACGTA
The DNA here is from genome assembly GCF_033337375.1 of Vibrio sp. YT-17. Classification (NCBI taxonomy): domain Bacteria; kingdom Pseudomonadati; phylum Pseudomonadota; class Gammaproteobacteria; order Vibrionales; family Vibrionaceae; genus Vibrio; species Vibrio sp. YT-17. The sequence goes on along the minus strand of NZ_JAWOQP010000032.1, from coordinate 26,262 downwards.
GTAAGTTGCGCCAAGATCAAACGTATTCCACGCGCTTGTCTGAGCACACTCTGTCGCTAGACCAAGCGTGGTCTGGCATTTAGGAACGCGATCCATGGCAGCGGCCCAGTTCCAAGCCACGTAAGCGTTGAAGTCTTGGTTGGCGTATTTCAGTTGAGCGTTACCTTCGAATGGCGTAATGCTTCGAACGTATTCGCCTTCCGCGTCTTTGCCATCTACGTAGCCAAACTTAGTGCTGATATCCCATTGTTTGGTGAGCGCGTAACCCGCAGAAAGCTCTGCGCCATAAGTCTCTACGCCATCAAGGTTTTGGTACTGTTTGATGTAATTACCAGTGCTTGAATCAAAGCCTGTGGTCACAACATCGATGAAGTTTTCAAACTTGTTGTAGAACACAGACGCATAGACATACGCACGACCGTTATCGAACTTGTTACCGATTTCAAATGAGTCGGAAGTTTCAGCTTCTAGATCCATGTTTGGTGCAATGACAAACGGCGTGAGCGGCACAAAGTCGTGGCTTACGAAGCCATACGCTTTATCGTATTCCGGAGCACGGTAACCATGGTTATAAGATACATAAGCAATGTTGTTGGCAAATACTTCACGAGAAACCGAAAGACTTGGAGATACCTCTGAGCTATCCATGTCTTTTAATGGGAAGCCGCCCACTTCACTCGCACCGTCTGGCGTGAGACGGTGCGCATCAAAGCGTAGACCACCTGTGATGGTCCATTTATCCAGTTCCACCATGTCTCGAACATACAAGCCAATGTTATAAGCACGAGCAGGAGCGAAAGGTTGTTTGGTCGAAGGCGTTACCCCGTTCCAATCAATCTTGGAATCGCTATCTGTGCGCTCGTAATAGTCTGTAGAAAGCTCAACACCGTAAGCCAATTGGTGCTCAGCATTTGCTGCATAAATCGTATTGGTGAAATCGCCACGGAAGCCAATTGTTTCGTCAATGAAGGTTTTGTGTTCCAGCTCGCGACGCTTGGTGATCAAACCATTATGATCCACTTGGCGCATTAAACGGTTGGTGTCTTCCACCACTTCGGTGTGACGCCAGTAAACTTTGGTATCCAACTCTTCGAACCAAGTTGGATTAATCGGAGTCACCTCTGCACCAATATAAGCGCTGTACTCTTCTGTGGTTTCATCCTCAGCAAAGTCTTCAATATGCCAAATTCCATCAGGTTGAATGGACGGCGAACCCTCCAAACGCTCTTGGTTCTGGGTGTAGAGTTCCGCTTTGGCTTTCAACATCACCTCTTCATTGAAAAAGTGGTTGATCGTATAAGCACCGCTGTAACCATCGAGGTCGCGGTTATACAAATCTTCATCAAAGTTACGTGTTTCTTGTCCTTGCCAGTATGAAACGTTAAACAAACTCTCTGTATCACCGGAACGAAAAGCTAGATTACTCGTGCCTTTGTACTTGTTGCTGATATCGGTGTAAGTACCGGAAACATCGGTGTAGAAGTCTTTGTCTTTTAAGAAATCACCCGGCTGACTGGATTCTAAAATCACCACACCGCCAATCGCGCCAGAGCCATGCACCGAAGAACTTGCCCCTTTAATGATTTGCAGCGATTCAAAATTGGATAAATCAAAAGTATCTCGCCCAACGGCATCATTAATGTCATTCGCACCGAAGCCATCCGCAGAACGAATGCCATCACGAACGATCATAATGCGGTTACCCGTCATACCACGGATGGTAATGTTTTGCGGACGTCCTGCACCGCCCGTCACACTTACACCAGGTTCGTTACGCAGCACGTCATATAGCTCGGTCTCGCCTCTTTCTTCGATTTGCTCGTTTGTGATAACCGCGACACTACCTGCCACTTTTGACAATGGCTGATCGATTTTATTGGCGGTTACCACCACCTCTTCCATTGAGAAAACCTTAGATTCGGCGTGCACTTGACTGGCAGCAAGTACCGAAAGTACTGCCGCTGACACTGGGGTAAGCTTCATTTACTGCTCCGCTTTAGATGTTTTAATGAGTGATAGTAGAAATGCGTATTCTTTTGCTTGTTGTTCTTGCGCTTGTCGTGGGTCCATTTGGTGGCCCGAATTAAAATCAGTTTGCAACAAGTACGGCCCGTTGCGCTCACTTAACGCTGAAACTTTAGCCAGATACTTTGCGCCTTCCCAATATGGCACGCGCTGATCAATTAAACCGACTTGAACAAACATGGGTGGGTAAGCGTCTTTATGGATATTGAGAATCGGATCGTACGCCTTCATTAACGCCAATTGTTCAGGTTTGGTTGGGTTACCCCATTCGCCATACTGCTGTGTGGTAAGCGGAAGTGAGGTATCCGACATACTTGCAACCACATCAACAAAAGGCACTTTAAGTACGGCACCTGAAAACAATTTAGGATCTTGATTAACCGCTCCGGCCACCAACGTGCCACCAGCACTAGAACCGATGGCGAAAACCTCTCTATTGCCACGTTCGAATGTTTGCAGCGCCTTCGCGGCCGCGACAAAATCACCAATAGAATTGGCTTTTCGCACACCACGGCCTTGCTCGTGCCATTCATCGCCAAAGTACCCACCGCCACGGACATGGGCGATAGCGTAAATCACACCTTGGTCGAGTAAACTGATAACCTGAGGCATAAAGTACGGTTTCATCGTAAAACCATACGCGCCGTAACCGTAAATCATCACAGGAGATTGTGGGTGCAATTTGTCTTTGCGATACGCCAAAGAGACCGGGACAGAAACGCCGTCGTGCTTAATAAAAATACGTTGGGATACATAACGCTGACTATCAAAGTCTTGGTAAGCATCTTGAGAGTACAAGGATTTATTCAGCGTTTTTACATCGAACTCTTCCCACTGAGGAGGCGTAGTCATCGACATGCTTCGGATACGAATCTTGTTTGATTCAAAATCGCCCAACGTGCTTAGCCAAGCGACATTACCATCGTGTTCCAATGGCAGTATCACTTTTTCCTGACCTTGGTAAGAATACACCGTCAAAGTCGACACATTGTTTGGCTTGCTAAGTGCCACAACTCCTGCATCATAAAGGTAGAACTGTTCAAGCGGCTCACGAGGATTGGTGAAGCGTTGCCATGTTGCGCCAAGCGGTGCGAGTTCGACTTGGTAAAGGGCGAACTTTCCTTCCAGGTTGCTTTTAAGATAAATGTAACCTTTCGCCACATCCGCGTAATATTCCACACCCACTTCAGGCTTTCGCAATGAATCTGAGACAGTGCCCGTTTCTAGGTCGACAAGCTTCTGCTCTGTTGTTGACTCGTTGTTGCTTTGCAGCACAGCATAACGGCTATCTGCCGCACGATAGAAAGAAAGTAACCAATCTGACTTGGGTTCATTCCATAGGACTGTTTTTGCCAAAGATTCAGTGGAGATACGTAAGATCTGATGAGGTCGCTGAGTGCGCTTTTCCTTTGCAACGAGGAATGCCACTTTCCCGTTAGGTGACAACAATACGCCACTATCGACGTGCGTCACCAGTTCCGTAGATTGACCGGAGAGTAAATCAACAACCACGGCGCGATATTGTTCGCTGCCGTCGATATCTTCCGTGAAAAGTAATGTGTCACCATTCACTTGCCATTGACCAAGTTGGTAGTACTGATGCGCAGATTGTCGTTTATCGAAATCGAACACCACGTTTTCTGGCGCATGTTGACTCGCACGGGATAACAGTAAGTAACGACCATCGCGACGCGTTAGCGTCCACTCTCTTCCACTCATGATCGACCATGGCTTATCACCTTTGTCTGCCACCATGGTACCCCACTGCGTGAGTAGGTTTTTTGTCAACGTCTGATAACTTTTTTGGTGCTGTTCAGTTTTGTGGTTTTGTTCTGTTAGGTAGGTAAGAACTCGCTCATCTTTACGAGCATCATCTCGAAGCCAGTTGAAATCATCAGCAGCAAAGCCAGAACTAGAGGTAATTATGAGCCCTAAAAAAACATGAGTAAATTTCATATAGAGAGCGAATTCATTTATAGGATTAATACAATGGCGCGTATTCTGCCCTTAAATAAAAATGAGATCAATTATCATTTTCATGATCATGTGAGATTTTTATCTAGTGTGTGAGGAAAAACGTTTGCTTTGACCGAGGTAATAAAACTTAATAACTTCCTAAATTAGCGCTCTATGCTGTTTATATACAACTAGACAAATATAAAAGCTGACAAACGAGTGAGTATGGAAAGACGCTATTTCACCTAGCGACAGACATAAAAAATCCGAGTGCGAACACTCGGATTTTTAAGAACTAAAATCAATGGGAAACTACAGCAGCTTTTACTCTTCAGAGCTCGGTGCCGCTGGTTTTTTCTTAGGGATGAAGACATCATCACCTACAGATACGTTTTTGTAGAAGCTCTTGTCACGCTTAGCTGGTTTTTTCGCCGATTTTTTCGCTTGAGGGCGAGCTTTCTTTGCGGTCGCTTTCTTATTGCGGAAATCTGGTTTAGGTGGCTTAAGGCCTTTAAACTTACCTTTCAAATCTTCGAACACTGAAAACTCAAGATCTTGTTGTAGGTATGCTTCTACACGTTTAAAGCTATCCCAGTCTTTTGGACCAACAAGAGAGATTGCATCCCCTTTATTTCCAGCACGACCAGTACGACCAACTCGGTGTACGTATTCTTCGGTATGCTTTGGCATATCGAAGTTGATGACGTGTGTCACAGTTGCAATATCCAAACCGCGGGAAGCAACATCAGTCGTTACAAGGATCTTAAATACTGCGCGCTCAAACTGACTCATAATGGTGTTACGTTGAGTCTGGTTCAAGTTACCACTCAGTGCTACAGCCTTCAGTTTCTTTTCGTTTAGCTTTTCTGTTAGTCGCTCAGTATCATCACGCGTTGCCGTAAAGATAATAACTTGACGGTATTCAGCCTCAGAAAGAACACGATCTAAAATTGCCTCTTTATGATCCAGGTGATCACACAAGTAAAATTTTTGCGTAATATCTTTATGTTCTTCGTTAGAAACGCCGATAGCAATACGCTTTGGCGCATTGAGCATTTCAGCCGCGATTTCATTGACGTCTGCATGATCTAATGTCGCAGAGAACATCAACGTTTGACGACGACGATGCTTGGCTGCTTTATGAATGCGACGAAGCTCTGGTGCAAAGCCCAAATCCAACATACGGTCTGCTTCGTCAAGAATCAGCGTTTCCAAACCATCCAGATAAAGCGAACGATGATCTAAGTGATCAGCCAAACGTCCTGGTGTCGCCACGATAAATTTCGGGTAACGACGCAGAGCTTTTACCTGATCGTTAAAGTTCTCACCACCCAAAATCAGTGCTGCTTCATAAGATAGGCCAGCTAGCATAGAACGAAGCTCACCATATACTTGTTTCGCTAGCTCACGAGTAGGAGCAAGGATTACCGCGCGAGGGTCTTTCGCAGAAAACGATTTTGTCTTTAAAGACTTATGAAGCATTGGCAATACAAACGCCAAAGTCTTGCCCGAACCTGTTTTCGAAGATGCCAATAGATCCTTGCCTGCAATCGCAACAGGAATCGCCTGCTGCTGAATGTCAGTCGCTTTTTTAAAATCGTAGTGTTTTAGGTTCTTCAACAATCGGTTGTCTAGGCCTAGATCTTTAAATTGCAAAGTATTCTCCAATAAATCAGTCAGCGTCTGAGCGCTCTGTAGTGTCGTTTCCGCTCTAACGCAGCAAAAAAATAAAGCTCGGTATAATACCGCAAATCATAGGAGTATAGATAGAGATCACACAAACTAATTCCCTGTGGTAACGGTAAAACATCATTTGTGGCTCAGTTCAGAGTAAAGACTAGTCTTTTTGATGAGCAGCTGGACAGGAAGTTTAGAGAAAAGCCGTTCAAATATGCCTTCTATCCATCAACAAAACGACTTAAATAGCAGTTATTTGGGCCAATAAACTTTCATTTGTGTCAATATCGTCTAAATTATTGATATCAGGAACGTGGCAAATACACCTGCTATGAAAACTGTTGTGAGAACGAAATAAAGGATAGGTAGTTAAACTTTGTTAAGTTCAGGTAAAAGTTGACGTCAGGTACTCCATGAAATTCTTGGGTTTTTTTGACTTTTGCTACATCATGTACTGATAAAATGTAACCACATTTAACCTCGCTACTGTATAAAATAATAGTTAGTGGCGAGACTTTCACTATAAGCAAGGAGTTCTTATATGAACAAAACGTTGATCGCAGCTGCAGCAACTTCAGTACTTCTACTAGCCGGTTGTGCTTCTTCTGATGACGCAGCTACAGCAAATGCAGCAAAATTAGACGAACTAAGCAACCAAGTTAGCCAACTAAGCCAAGACGTACAAGCTCTTCAATCTGACGTTCAAAAATCAGGCGCAGCAGCAATGGCTGCTCAAGAAGAAGCCGAGCGTGCTAACGAGCGTATCGATAACATCGCTCAGTCTTACACTAAGTAAGATTTAATACCGCGTCTTAACGCCCGTTAAGGCGCGGTTATTTCGATAGGAACCCCATTCTGTGCAGCGATTGCTGCTTTAGCCTTCACGTTTTTCATACCGAATTCATCCAGCCACCACTTTAACTCTTTCGGCACTTTGAGTTCATCTTTCTCGCCATTACTACGAGTCAAAGGCTCATGTGCTTCTAAGAACACACTTCTGTCAGGCTCAAGTGTCATTTTGATAGGCAGGTTAATGATGTTAACGTCTTCGCCGTTACGAACCTTGTCAAATAACCACTCAATGTCACTTGGGTCCATACGAATACAACCCGCGCTGACTCGCATACCAATCCCAAAGTCCTTGTTGGTACCATGAATTAGGTATTCGCCATTCCCGTAAGCTAAACGCAATGCAAACATACCAAGTGGATTATCAGGCCCCGCAGGAACAACGGCTGGTAGGTCAATGCCCTTTGCTTTGTACTCGGCACGAATAGAGGCTGGAGGAGTCCATGTAGGGTTCGGTCGTTTTTGGCTGATACGCGTTGTCATTACTGGGGTATCGCGCCCTATTCGGCCAATTCCGACAGGAAATACATGGACAATATCTTCTCCTTTCGGAAAGTAATACAAGCGCAGCTCGGCTAGATTAATAACGATACCTTTATAAGGTACGTCTGGGAGGATTAGCTGTGTCGGAATAGTAAGAACATGCCCCTCTTCTGGTAAGAAGGGATCCACGCCTTTGTTTGCGGCCATTAAACCTAGCATACCCACATCGTAGAGCTTAGCGATATTTGCCATGGTTTCGCCTTCTTGCACGACGTGGTTTTCAAGGCGACCAATTAAACGGCTTCCATCCTCTGGTAATTCGTACATCTTAGCGAATGATAGACCACTCACTAAAGATAACGACACAGATAGCAGGGTACGTTTTGCGAAACTCATTGATCGCTTTTTGCTAAGCATTTCACTCTATTCCTTGGCACTTTTAAAGAGCTGTAAGGTTATCTCTCTTTCTGTCTTGTGATCAACCATCGGCTTGTGATATTCCAGTAAAGAAAAGCCCTCCCAAGTCCAAGGTTTATGGATGTATTTGTTCGGTACACTTTTGATTTCTGGTACCCAGTGGCGCACAAATTCACCATTAGCATCGAACTTTTCGCCTTGGCTTATCGGGTTGAAAATACGAAAGTATGGCTGCCCGTCACAGCCCGTAGAGGCAGACCATTGCCAGCCACCATTGTTCGCTGCAAAATCGCCGTCCACCAGCTTACTCATGAAGTACGCTTCTCCCCATCGCCAATCAATATGTAAGTCCTTGGTAAGAAAGCTCGCGACAATCATACGTAATCGGTTGTGCATCCAGCCTGTTTGATTGAGCTGACGCATTGCTGCATCAACGATTGGGTATCCTGTTGTTCCTGTCTTCCATCGCTCAAAGGCTTTCTCATCATAGGACCACTGGATTTTATCCTCCCAATCGATAAATCCTTTGCCTTTGACGAGTTTTGGTTCGAAAACCAATAGGTGCTGATAAAACTCACGCCAAATGATCTCACTTAACCAAGTTGCTTTCCCTTCTGTAAGGTCATTTTGTTGATTTTCAGCATACAAACGAGCAATACACTGCCTTGGTGATAGCGCGCCAATCGCAAGGTATGGAGACAGTTGGCTAGTGCCATCAATAGCTGGAAAGTCTCGCTCGCTTTGATACGCGTCACTGCGCTCCCGTGCAAATTCCCTAAGCTGCATCAAAATATCATTAGTCGAAGCCAGCCAGTCTTCACTGGATTCTCGAGCATAGTTAAATGTGAAGCTTGAATTAAATCGAGCCGACTCTATTTGTTCGAGTACCTTTTTATTGAGTGGCGCTTGCTCGTGAGGTTTTACTACCGTCGGCATATGGAACTGCGTTAACCAAGCACGCTTGAATGGCGTAAACACCTTAAAATATTCGCCTTGCTTATTAAGAACCGTCGTTGGCGCGTGCACACATTTGTCATGAAACAGTTCAAATTCGATATCGTGAGAAGCTAACGCTTCACTTACTTGTGTATCGAGCTCTCGTTCGTTCACCTCATAGTGAATGTTTGCCATGACAGACGTGGCTTCAAGTGTTTCCGCCCACCCACTAATCACATCTGTACAATCGGAAAACGACGGCACCTCTTTGTACAAAAAAGGAATATTAAGGCTTTCAAGCTCCTCGTTAAGACAAGCTAAGCGACGAGCAATGAGGTCTGCCTGCTTCGGCGCCATGTGATGCTCCCGCCACTGCTCTGGCGTCGCGATAAAGCAAGCTACGACAGGCTGACCTGAATCCAATGCCGCTTTGAGTGCCGTGTGGTCTAACGTACGCAAGTCACGTCGAAACCATACTAAAATCATGGTAGCTCCTGTCTTTTGTCTACTAAGTTAGGTGTAATTTCTCTATCACTTCAGAGCACCCCATCCGATCACCTAGCTGTGCGTGAAGCATTTTGATGGACGCTACTTGTTTAGCAGCTAGTGCTTTATTGGAGAAAAGGTAGATAAACGAACCATTTTCAATGACCTCATGATCTAGTAGACCAGAAACATCATCAACCTTATCGATCAAAGTCGTGTGATACCCTTGTTCACAAAGCTTCGCTGCTTGAATCCAACTCTCAGATTCTCTGTTTTGTTCAAAGCTAATGAGCAGACACTTTCCTTTGGAAGCGGCTTTGTTTTCAGAATCGATTACAAGGGCAAGTCGAGTGATTAAACAAGTCTGAAATAACCCCACCTGCAAGGATCGCAACGATCCTTTTACCATATCTAGCGCATCAAATACTGGGCTAATAAACTGATTAATAACGAGTTTTAGTGGATACTCTTTAAGAACAGAGGCAAGTAAACTCTCTGCTTTTCCTCGATTCAGGGTAGACAGCGCAAGCAGCATGTTTTCAACTTCTTCGAGTGTGCGAACCTCGTTTTTGACTTCGACATCGGCGCTTTTTCCTAGCAGCCCCTTCACTTTACCAATCGAAATCCCCTTCGCGAGCCAACTCTGGACTTCGCGAATCGTATCGAGATCTTGCTGGCGATAAAGTCTGTGTCCTTTTTCAGTTCGCTGAGGTTGGATCAAGTTGTATCTTCGTTGCCAAGCTCTCAGCGTAACTGGTTTTACACCCGTGATTTCTGCGACATCTCGGATCGCGTATAGTTTTTCTTCTGAACTACAAACCATAGCGTAATCTCATCTCCTGCGGATACGGTTCTAAAAACTTCTGTTTTGCTAAATATTCGTCTGGGTAAGTATTTAAGTAATGCTTAATCAATGTAAGTGGTGCTAGCAGAGGCAGCATTCCGATACGGTAGTCGTGAATCACTGTCGCTAACTCTTCTTTTTCTTCTTTAGTTAGTGAGCGTTTGAAGTACCCTTGTAAATGCATCAACACATTTGTGTTGTTTTTGCGGCTAGCCCGATTCGTTAACGCCTTCATCAGTCCTAAACGATACTCTTGGTAAAAGTCTTCAATTTCATAATTAGCGACATCGGCAACTAAGCGGCCAAGGGAGCGGTATGACTCTGGGTGGTGTGCCATTAACGTCAGTTTGTAGCGCGAATGAAAGTCGATGATTTTGCCACGAGTAGGCTCACCATCCATCGAGTCGTAAAAGTCATTTAGACAAAATACTCGAGTAATAAAGTTTTCTTTCAATACAGGGTCGTTAAGTCTGCCATCCTCTTCAACAGGCAACCAAGGCATTTTTTGCATCAATGTTTGTGTATACAAGCCAACACCTTCTTTCGCAGCACTGTTCTTGCTGTAAACCTTGACTCGCTCCATGCCACAAGTTGGTGACTTGGCACAAACGATGTAACCACAAAGCTGCTCGCTTTGAAGTTCATCTACTTTATTGGCCGAGTAAGTGAGCATATTGTCGGTATGATCATTTTCTGGATTTTTGGTTTCAACCAATGCAACACGCTCTTCATTAGAAACAAGACGAATGGTTGGACGGGGTACTGGCATACCTACGCCGACTTCAGGGCATACCGAAATAAAGTCAAAATACGGGCTAAGCTCTTTAGTCACAAAGTTGCTCACCTTATGACCAGAGTCAAAACGCACTCGTTCACCCAAAACACACGAACTGATACCTACTTTGATCGAAGATTCCATGATGACGCATCCCTATACAAAAAGTTTTGTTGTATAACTTATAGCAAGCCTTTCCAGATTGTACAAGAAAATAAGTTGTACAATTTAATCGTTTTACTTCACTCGAAAGTATTTCGATCAACCAGCTGTCAGAAAAAAGTTTGGCCCAAAAACAAAGAATTTGTGCGCGCAATCGACAAACTGCTCAAAAGCAAATCGATTGCTCTTTTGATTTCAACAGATTTGGTTATCAATAGTAGTTGCAGTTTCTAAATGCGTGGTTTTTGTGACTAAGCTCTCAAGGGGCCACTGTACGTCCCGATATTATTGCCTCAACGAAAACGAACAAGTTCAACAGAATTGGTAATAGCGTTCTATAATAGAGGCGTTTTATCAAAACAAAACTTTGGAGAGCACTTATGGCAACCCCACACATTAACGCACAACCAGGTGATTTCGCTGAAACAGTTCTAATGCCAGGCGACCCGTTGCGCGCTAAATACATCGCTGAAACGTTCCTAGAAGATGTGAAACAAGTTTGTGACGTTCGCAACATGTTCGGCTTTACTGGCACTTACAAAGGCAAAAAAGTTTCTGTAATGGGCCACGGCATGGGTATCCCGTCTTGCTGTATCTACGTACACGAGCTAATCGCTGAATACGGCGTGAAAAACGTTATCCGTGTGGGTAGCTGTGGTGCAGTACGTGACGACGTGAAACTAATGGACGTTGTTATCGGTATGGGTGCTTCTACAGACTCTAAAGTTAACCGTATCCGTTTCAACAACCACGATTTCGCAGCAATCGCTGATTACGGTCTTCTAGAAGAAGCAGTTAACCAAGCGCGCGCTCAGGAAGTGCCTGTAAAAGTAGGTAACGTATTCTCTGCTGACCTGTTCTACACACCAGAAGCAGACATCTTCGAGAAGATGGAAAAACTAGGCATCCTAGGTGTAGACATGGAAGCGGCTGGTATCTACGGCGTAGCAGCTGACCTAGGCGCGAAAGCACTGACTATCCTGACAGTTTCTGACCACATCATCCGTGGTGAAAAACTAAGCTCAGAAGAGCGTCAGAAGTCGTTCAACGACATGATGAAAGTTGCACTAGAAACTGCAATCAACATCTAAGAACAAATAGTAAGTAATAATTTGCAGCCAGAGTTATGCTGGCTGCCCGAATTATCCCGAGGGGGCGATTGTGTCTAACGGCGAACTGCCAAAAGACGCAGATGGGTTACAACTCAACTTTTGTAAAACATTGGCGTGTGACAACTTTGGATTGAGTGATGCAAAGCGTTACGTTCTGCAACATGCGAACCCTAAGCGTCCGGCGATGGTATGCCGTGAATGTGGAGCTTTCCCCCCCTTACTTAATAATCGCGATGTCGTGAACGAACTTCATCGCCTGCGGCACGTCCACAGTGACGGGTTGCCTGCTTGCCGTAATGATGATTGCGACAACTTTGGACTTTCTGTCCACACTCACAAACACCTCTATCACGCTTTCGGTTACAGTGGCGATCGCCAACGTTACCGCTGTAAAGTGTGTCAATGTACCTTTGTCGACAAGTGGTCTGGTGCCAACAAGAAGCTTCAATTTCAAGAGAACTTGATGGGTTTATTGTTTACGGGATATTCCGTACGAGAAATCTGCCGCAAGCTTAGTATTAACCCAAAAACCTTTTACGATCATGTTGACCATATAGCTAGCCGCTGCCGCCGCAAGCTGGCAACCATTGATGCGCGCTGGGTAAACCACGCAACGCATTATGAATTGGCCTCAAACTATATTGCATTGCAACCGAACAGCAATAATGGTGTGTATTGGATTGTTTCTGGCGAAGCGCATTCTGGCTATATTCTTTGCCAGCACGTCAATTATTCCGCTGATGAAGAGCCAATCGCAACTCTCGATCATAATCCTTACGATGAGGTGTCTCGTTTTGTTTCCCAGGAGTACGTAGCGGAAGCAAGTGAGCCGCTTGCGGAACCTTCTCATCACCTCAGAGAGCGAATTGACCAAAAATACCAAACAATTTTGGCTCGCGGTAACGTAGAAGACCCTCTTGGTAATCTATCTGTATTTCATTACCCTTCAAAAGGGGCATTAGTCCGTCCGCCATACACCTCGTATGCACACTATTTGCACGTACTTGATATGTGCTGCCCAAACAAACGTGTATCTCTATACATGCCTCAAGATCCCCTACTACGTTCAGCTGCATTGAGCGTTTGTTTACCTCGTATTAAAGAGAAAAGTGTCGACTTGATGTATGTAGAAGAGGACGCTAGTTGGGACATGAGCACTCCCTTTGGCAAAGTCGATATCGCCTATATGAGTTGGTGGCGCGATCGTTGGGCAATCTCTAGTCAAAACGAAAACCACAAAGGCATTTGCTACCTCGCTGGCGATCAAAATGAGCCTGAAAAATGGTTTAACGTTGCGACAACTCGTCATGTGAAGTTTTATCAAAACCGCTTTCAGATTCTTTTCGAAAGCTTCATTAACGAGCCACGTCGCAAATTACGACCTGCTGGTATTTTACCTCTTTTAGATATATTCAGAGCTTGGCATAATTTGTGCTATCAGGATAAACAAGGTCTTACCGCTGCACAAAGGTTGGAAGTCTCTGATGCACCTTTGACAATCAAACAGCTCCTATCGTAGCTATTCTATTGGTAATTTAGATGTAGTAATTAGGGGTTGTAACGGTATACATTACGGCCCCTGATCGTTTACCAAAACGTTATCCGCATCGCTTTGGTAAAGAAACATGCATCTAACCACTTAATATTAGGTGTGATTTCCAGTTCGATAGTCATGGATGTGAACGTTGGATAAAAACCAAATTCAGCTAGAAGATGATCTCACTAAGCTTAAAGGCCAAATAAAATCGGCCCCTAAACATACCTTTAATATTGCGCAGCAATATCGTATCCGCGCGGAACAAATTTTATTTGTGGACGGAGAGATCAAAGCCTTACTCATCATGGCGCAATGCTGTTGGTGCCTAATGGATTACCGACAAGGCTTAAAACTCGTCAAAGACGCTTACAGCAAACAAACACAGCTTGAAACCGACGATCATCTCCCGGAAATTCTCCATCTTTTTGCACTCCAATATTGGGGCCAAGCAAAGTATTATTCCGCGCAACAATATTGGATTAATGCGCTCGAACAATCTGCTCTTGTTGATGATGTTGAAATTCAAATCGAATCTCTAATTGGGCTTGGTAATGTATGGCGCATCACTAATGAACACCAACTTGCCGCTTCAACTCATGAGTTAGCCGTTAAAGTGGCAAACAATGTTCGTATTGCTTGGTTAGAAGGCAAAGCGCGCATCCTATTAGCTTGGGACTATTACTTACTAAATAAGTTTGTCGAGATGCTTACGGTACTGGATGGAGCAACCGAAGTATTAAAAGATCATGATGACAGTACGTGGCAAGCCGAGATCTGGGACTTTAAAGGGTTAGCACTGCTTGGACTAGAACGCCTTGATGCGGCCGAAGAAGCCACCCAAAAAGCCCACCAGCTCGCCATTGAGCATGACCTCGTTTGGATGAAAGCACACTCTTTTATTAGCCGAGCAAGACTTGAGCTTTTGCGCCAAAATACAGACAGCGCTGCCAAGTTGCTACTTGCAGCAGAAGAGTCTGCACTCAGTTTCGACCACGGTGAGCTACTCAGCCAAATTTGCTTCCAACAATCACGAGTCGCTGAAGAACAAGGTGACTTTGAGTCTGCGTTTAACGCGTTCAAGAAATACCGTAAGCACGCACTCAAAATGCTCAAAGAACAAACTCATCGAATCAGCATGGATAAAGCAAGAGGCTCTAAACGCCAACTAGAGCAGCGAGCACGTAAGCTGATCAATCATATTCGCTCTCAACACGAATACGACCCTGAAAAACAGTTCTCTAATGTCGTTTCTGAGACCTACTGGTGGGAACAGTTAGTTTTGTTTAAAACGGAGCTCAAACGCTCTAACCACGCCATCATTATGATTCAGCATTCAAACCCCGAAGTTCTCGATGTTTGTACCGAGCTCGTTCATGCATTGACAACCTCCAGCGACCTCATCTCGAGAATTTCCAGTAACAGGCTAGCAATGTTAATTGCAGAAAAAGGTCAAGCAGCAGAAGAGGTCTACCGCACTGTCCAAGCGATGTTAGACATCTATCCATGGAAGCGACGCGGAATCAAAGGCCCGAAACCGATACTGTATTTGCAAGATATCCTGACCTTCCCATTCACGTTAGAACAGCTCGAAGAAAGTTATATTGAGGTAATGAAGAATGGAACAACTGCTTAGCAAGGTGACTGACGCAGGTATCGATCCTTCTTCCGTTTCAGGTGAAGAAGCGATTACGCTATGGGAACACATAGGGTTACATATTGCGTCAACAAACCGAGAGAAAGCGCATTGCTATATCATTAGCGCCGAGTATCGAAGAGAGATCAAACAGCTCAACGACAGCATTAGTGAATTGAAACAAGCGCTTGAGTTGCTTGTTTTACCAGAGGATGTAGAAGATATTCTTTCTGTGAAAGCAAGCTTGAGTGAGCGTTTGGTTGAAGTAGGTGACTACAATGCGGCATTAACCGAGTATGTTGCTTCAACCAATATCGCCGTCGAGTACGGCTATATTGATGAGTACGTATTGGCCATTATTGGAATGGGTAATTTGTGCGATGCCCATGGGGATCACCAACGTGCATTACGTTATTATCAAAAAATAGATGCTATCGATCACGCTATTGGCAGTCGATCCCTACGCCTTCGTTACAAGCTGTACATGCTTGCCTGTTATATCAGCTTGAACCGTACCGCAGACGCCAAAGAACTATTGAGTGAATGTGAAGAACTGAGCATTCTCGTCAGTGATAAAAACCTCGCCGCACAAATTCACCTCTACCGAGCCAAATTACATCGTCTGCAAGAAGACTACCCCAATGCGTTGCTGGCTATTTCGAATGTTCAGTATACAACGGGTAGTGCCACGACATACTGGTTATCCACGATGGTCAAAATTGAGACTGCGTATTGTCTAAACGGTGTAGGGCACACTTCTTTAGCTAATTTAACGTTGGACTCCATCAGTAAAAGGATTCAAAAGCAACTATCTCCTATCGTTACTCAGCATTTTTATAACGCGATGAGTCAAGTTTACGCCTCTCAAGGGTTGTATCAAGAAGCATTAAATTGTGAAAAAAAAGCGCATAGAATCGAATCTGATCTTGTAAAACATATTCCGATCGGTGAGTTAGGGTCTGCTCAACTACGCCGACTTTCACGCTTTGAGTTACAACTCAAACTCATTTTGTCAGAGCTAGAAAACAAAGAACTAAAAGAAACCACCAAGCAGCATAAAAATACTGTTGCTCAGCTACAGCAGGACGTCTTTACCGATCCACTTACGTCTTTACACAACAGACGCTGGTTAGAAGTTAAACTAAAAGATCTACTTCTGCACGATACTGCATTTGCATTGATGGTCATCGATATCGATCACTTCAAATCCATCAATGACGAACTAAGCCACTTGGTGGGCGACAAAGCGATCAAAAGTGTGTCACAGGAACTGGCGTCCTACTTCAGATTTAAAGGCGCATCGTGCGTACGATTTGGTGGTGAAGAGTTCCTCGTGATCCTTGAGAATACCCAACTGGAACGCGCAGAAATGCATGCCGAGAATTATCGTGAACGGATTTATCAATATGGTTGGGACGATATTCTTGGTGAGCGGGGGCTGACCGTATCCATAGGGATTACCTTGCATCGAGAAGGCGAGAATACTCAGCGAACTTTTTATCGTGCAGACAAAGCTCTTTATCGCGCCAAAGCCAATGGCAGAAACCAAGTCTGTACCGAACTTTAAACCATGCCCCGGTTGACACCTGGGGCTTTAGTATACTTTTTACTTATCCTTCCTATATCACTTCACTGCTTGTTTAAATAAGTACTCAGCAACACCTTAACTGCCAATAAACATCAGTGGATACTTACATCGCATAAACATAATTCCTACATAAAAACCGCTTGATTCATCTGTAGTTAAGACAAATACTTAAATTGTTAATTTACGTAGATTTTCCATTTCGCAATACGCACAGGTAGGTAAGATGTTTCTAGACTATTTTGCACTTGGGTTACTCATCTTCGTTGCTTTAGTGATCTTTTACGGAATCATTGTCATCCATGATATTCCATATGAAATCGCCAAAGAGAGAGAGCACCCGCACCAAGACGCAATTCACTACGCTGGCTGGGTCAGCCTTTTCACTTTGCATGCGCTGTGGCCATTTTTATGGATCTGGGCAACATTATGGCGCAAGGAACGCGGCTGGGGTTTTAAACAACTAGAACAAGAAACACACGACATTCATCACCGCCTTGAAGAACTCATCGATGAAGTCAACGAACTCAAAAACGAAGTATCGATGTTGAAACAACAAAAGATTCAGCAAAAGCCTTTGCCTGAACAAAGTAAAGAGGACGAATAATGGACTTATTGCTGATTCTGACTTACGCAGCTCTTTGTATTGCCATTTTTAAAATTTTCAATATTCCTCTAAACAAATGGACCGTTCCAACCGCCGTACTTGGCGGCGTAGTGTTAGTGGGCACACTCGTGCTGCTTATGAACTACAACCACCCATTTACTCAATTGGGTAACCAAGTGTTCCCGACTACGCCTATCGTCTCTGGCGTGCGTGGCCGCGTGGTGGAAGTGCCAGTCCAGGCCAACCAACCGCTCAAAACGGGCGATATTCTTTTCAAAATCGATCCTGTGCCTTTTGAAGCAGAAGTTGCTCGCCTGGAAGCGAAAGTCAAAGAAGCAAGCCAAGGTGCGTTGGGCTTAGAGTCTGATCTAAGAGAGGCAGAAGCTGCTGTATTGAAAGCGCAAGCGGACAGAGATAAAGCACAAAGGGAATTTAGCCGATATCAAAGGGGCTTTGATCGTGGCGCGTTTACTGAACAAGATTTGGATACTCGACGCCAAGCGTATAAAGCGGCAGAAGCCATGTTAGACGTTGCGATTTTGCAACAAGAACAAGCGCAAATCGCTCTGGACTCTGAAATCGGAGGCGAAAATACCCAAGTCGCGCAACTTCTTGCCGAGCTGCGTAAAGCAGAGTTTAACCTAGAGCAAACCGTCGTTCGTGCGCCAACCGATGGTTACGTTACGCAATTGGCTTTACGTCCTGGAGTGATGGCTGTGCCGTTGCCACTTGCCCCGGCAATGACCTTCGTACATACCGAAGACATTACGTACACCGCGGCATTCAGACAGAACTCATTACAACGCTTGAAGCCAGGCTTTGAAGCAGAATTTATGTTCCGCGCAATTCCGGGCAAAGTGTTCCGTGGCGAAGTCATTGACGTGATTCCAGCCATTGGTGAAAGCCAAATTCAAGCGCGAGGCGCTCTTCTTGGGACTGATGCCTTGCGCACGAGCGGACGTGTTTTTGCGAAGCTGAAAATTACCGACGACTTGAGTGGATACCACCTACCAATGGGTACTGCGGTTGAAGTTGCAGTTTATTCAGACAGCTTTACTCACGTATCAGTGATGCGCAAAGTGCTTATTCGTATGAAGAGCTGGCAGAACTATTTATACCTCGACCATTAATGAACATATAGCGCATTCATTTATTGGTAAAAATAACATCAAACCGTGTAATCAGGGGCTGACGATCAGCCCCTGATTCATTCTAGCCATCCAGATAGATAGCATTCCCACTTTTATTAATATTCTGTATAATGCGCGCCTTATTTTTAATGCTTGCTAAAACCAAAGCCAGTCAAAGGGATGCGTGAATCAAATCACACATTTCCTGAAGAAAAATAGAGCAAACAATAAGCAGCTTGGTTGTTTTGAATATATGTTACACAATCAAATAACTAACGCTTTCCAACAATATAAATGAACGTTCTTTAAAATCGACTATTGAACTGAGGTTATCTATGAATCTTTCCGCTAAAACTGTTGTGGTTATTGCAATCGGTGCTGCTCTTTACGGTATCGGCGGCTTACCTATGTTTGGCATCCCTGTGTTTGCAAACACAACGCTAAAACCAGCAATGGCAGTATTAGCATTGTTCTCAGTACTATTTGGACCACTTGTTGGCTTCTTGGTTGGTTTTATTGGTCACTGGGTTACTGACCTATTTGCAGGTTGGGGCGTATGGCTCACTTGGGTACTTGGTTCAGGTATTGTTGGTTTGATTATCGGTCTATTCCCTTCTCTAACGCGCTACCGTTTGGAGAAAGGTGATTTCAATATGAAAGACTTCGCGTTATTCGTAGTACTTGCGCTATTAGGCAACGTATTTGGTTACGGTTGCTCTGCATTCCTCGACACGATTTTATACGCAGAACCGTTCACTAAAGTGTTTACCCAGCTTTCTATTATCGCGATCGGTAACACCATTCTTATTGCTATTGTTGGCTTCTTCATTCTTAAGTCTGTCGCTAAACGTAACAAGCAAAGCCGTAACTTAACAGAGGCTTAATGTCGAATGACAATCGAATTTTCTAACTTCTCTTTTAGATATGAGTCGCTGGACAAACCGACGCTAAAAAATATCAATCTAAGGATAGAGAAAGGAG
Organism: Vibrio sp. YT-17; assembly: GCF_033337375.1. Classification (NCBI taxonomy): domain Bacteria; kingdom Pseudomonadati; phylum Pseudomonadota; class Gammaproteobacteria; order Vibrionales; family Vibrionaceae; genus Vibrio; species Vibrio sp. YT-17. Next base: position 7,067 of record NZ_JAWOQP010000032.1, on the reverse strand, counting down.
AGAAAATCGTCATTATCGGTCCAAGTGGTAGTGGTAAATCTACCCTTGGGCAATGTCTTAACGGACTGATCCCACACGCAATCAAAGGGGAAACCAGTGGAACATTGACCATCAATGGTCAAGACACCGCCCCTTTCGACATGCACCAATACACTGAGCAAGTTGGCACCGTACTGCAAGATACGGACAGCCAATTTGTCGGTTTGAGCATTGGCGAAGACATTGCATTTGCGCTGGAGAACCAGCTAACTTCAAATATCGACATGTACCCATTGGTCAAAGCCACGGCCAAAATGGTCGACTTGGAACAGATGCTAGAACGCTCACCCCACGATTTATCTGGCGGGCAGAAACAGCGTGTTTCTTTGGCGGGCATTCTCGTCGATGATGTCGATATCCTTTTGTTTGATGAACCACTAGCTGCGCTTGACCCTAAAACGGGTAAAAAAACCATCGAGATCATCGATGATCTACACCGCGAAACGGGCAAAACCATCGTAATCATTGAACATCGTCTTGAAGACGTTCTGCATTGCTCAGTTGACCGTATTATCTTGATGGAAAGTGGCAAAATCATTGCCGATACAACGCCAGATGAAATTTTAGCGTCGCCTTTGCTAGAAGATTACGGCATCCGCGAACCGCTTTATATTTCAGCACTGAAAGAAGCAGGCTGCGCGATTGAGGGCGATGCAAAACCTTCTAGCTTAACTACCTTACCGTTGGAGCAATATAAACCGGCAGTACAAGCATGGTTTGATGGTTCAACAGCACAACCGCCCAAAACGCCAGCCGAGACTTTGCTTGAAGTCCGTGGCCTCACCTATTCTTACGACGGTGAGAAAAACGCGTTAGAAGACGTGAGTTTTGACATCAAGCGTGGCGAGTTTGTCTCTGTACTTGGCAAAAATGGCTCGGGTAAATCGACCATCACCAAACTGATTATGGGCGTTATTGAAGCGGATAGCGGCTCAATGAGTATGAATGGTCAAGATCTTAACGAACTGACCATCTTCGAGCGCAGCCAGAAAGTGGGCGTGGTGATGCAAAACCCGAATCACATGATTTCCCATCACATTATTTTCGACGAAGTGGCCTTCGGCCTCCGTAATCGTGGCGTTGAAGAGAAACAAATCGAAGCTAAAGTACTTGAAGTCCTTGAGCTGTGCGGTTTGAGCAAATACCGCCACTGGCCAATCGAAGCATTGAGCTACGGCCAGAAAAAGCGCGTAACCATTGCGTCAATTTTGGTATTGGAACCAGAGCTTCTGATCCTTGATGAACCGACGGCAGGTCAGGACTATCGAAACTACACGTCTATGCTGAGTTTCATCGAAAAGCTCAATCGCGAGTTGGGCGTAACCGTGATGATCATCTCTCATGACATGCATTTAGTGCTGGAATACACCACGCGCTCTATCGTGATTGCAGACAGTAAATTAGTCGCGGATGCGCCAATGACGCAGGTATTCAGCAGTCCAGAGCTACTAGACCAAGCAAACCTCACCACAACAAGTCTGTTTGAGTTGGCTACGAAAGTTGGCATCGAAGACACCAATGGCTTTATGCAGCACTTTATCAATGTAGAAAAAGCGCACCGCCAACAAAAAAGCGACGACGTAAACCAACTAGAGAAAGCGGTGGCATGAAAGACAATAAGATGAAGTTTGGTATCAACTACATCGATACCCAATCACCACTTCATAAGTTGAATGGCATTACTAAGTTCTTGCTTTTCATTGCTTGGGTAACGGTGGTGTTGACCACATTTGACTTGCGAATCATCGCACTGTTGATCGTGCTTGGTTTAGGCTTACTGAAAATGACCAAAGTGCCCTTTCATGTCTACAAACCGCTGTTATTCGGTACAGGCACGGTATTACTGATCAATGCCCTGTTTATGTTCGCGTTAGCACCGCAACAAGGTACTGAATTCATGGGCTCATCAACGGTTTTACTCTCGTTACCCGGTAATTACTCGCTCACTCAAGAGACGTTGTTTTACCTAGTAACAGTGACGTTGAAATACTTCAGCATGTTTCCAATCGCGTTGGTGTTTGTATTTACCACTCACCCGACGGAGTTTTCAGCCAGCTTGAACCGCTTGGGTGTACCTTACAAAATCGCCTATGCCGTAAGCTTAACGCTGCGCTACTTGCCGGAAGTGAAAAAGGACTTTGTTAACATCATGCACGCGCAACAAGCACGCGGAGTAGAACTGAGCAAGAAGGCTCCGTTGTTCAATCGTATGAAGAACGTCGCGAAGATTCTTGGACCTCTGATTTTCTCTAGTTTAGACAGAGCCGATCAAATCTCAAACGCGATGACGCTACGTGGTTTTGGCCGCCACTCCTCTCGCACTTGGTACAGCTTAAAACCCCTGACCAAAGCCGATATGATCTGCATGGCGGGGATTGCAGTGATAGTGATTGCGGCGATCAGCAAGCGTGTTATCGACACACAACTGTTCTGGTATCCGTTTTAAATTCTGAAGCTTCAAACTGAACATAACGTGGTTAGTGTTGTGACCACGTTATCTTCCGTCTTTCCCCTCGATAACTCGCCTGTTGGCTTCTTGCTTGCAAGTATTCAAAAGAAGCGGTAATTTCAGCGGCTCGCTGATGTGCCAGAAAGTTGCTTATTCAAACGACCAACATGAACTAAACTCATCAGTTTTATCAGGGGCTTAATGATCAACTGCGCACTGCCTACAATGAAAAGCCAAGTACCACTTTCAATCAACGAATCATTCAAAAAGAAAAAGCTACCAATTAAAAACCAAATAGCAATGAGTAGGTCGTTTGCAGCTCCTAACGCCTCATAGCGGCGCTGAATAACGATGTGACGGCTTCCTAGATCTAAATCCAACTCTCTGCCATGTATCTGCACTGTATAGATCCCCTCTTATTGTTTCGCGTCAGTTATGCCCAAGTTATTTCGAAATACTTAGTTCTAAACCCTAACGGACGTGGCATGCATTGACAACCATTGGGGGGATTATCTATTTGCAATCAAAAGAAAAGGACGCATAAGCACCCTTTTCAGCGAGTCTAATTACAGGTATTCACTTCAATGGCTAGATAGTGAGTACCAACTTAACTCCACTTCAACAAACGAGTTTCATTGCCTTCTTCCGGCTTCGCTGGAATATTGAGTGACAACAGCAAGCTCACTGCTGCCATACCAGCGCCGATGTAAAATACGCTAGCAGGTGAAACCAGCCAAATCACACCAAACGTAACAGGTATTACAACCGCCGCAATATGGTTAATCGTAAACGCAACGCCTGCGGTCGACGCCATATCGGCAGGATCGGCAATTTTCTGGAAGTAGGTTTTAATCGCAAGCGCTAACGCGAAAAATAAATGATCGACAACATACAATGCTGCCGCCCACTCTGCCGTTTGCACCAAACCGTACCCGACGAACACGAAGATCAAACCGACGTATTCAAACATCAACGCTTTGCGCTCACCAACAACGCCGATAAAACGGCCTATTCGCTTCGCAAACAAGAAGTTAAAGACATAGTTAATCAGGAACAGCAACGTAATATCTGCGGCGGAGTAACCAAACTTTTCTACCATCAAGAAACCAGCGAACACCGTAAAAATTTGACGGCGTGCTCCACTCATAAACGTAAGCGCATAGTATAACCAGTAACGTTTACGCAGGATGAGCTTCTTGTTCTGAGGCACTTTTGTCTTAAATTGTGGGAAGGCAAATGCCATCACCAAAATGAGCACAAAACCTAAACCACCAGCCATTAAATAGACCGTTTTAAAATCAAGTTTGAGCTGTTCGAGCGAAACCCAAATGGCGCCGTAGGTAAACAGAGAAGCCAAAGCTCCAACAGAAATAAACTTACCCAGCATTTCTGGCGCTTCTTCTTTAGATAGCCATTGTAAAGACAAAGACTGCTTGAGTGTTTCAAAATAATGGAAGCCGGTGGACATTAACAAGGTTGTAAAAAGTAGACCGTACAAAGTGGGAAAATAACCTGTTAATGCCGTACCAAGCGTAAGCATCGCCAAAGAGACGAGCATAAAGCGTTGCTCTCGGATAAACAGCAATACAAACACGGCGGTAAAGGCCAAAAAACCCGGAATTTCGCGCACACTTTGCAATAGGCCTATGTCGGCACCATCAAAGTTTGCTTTCTCGATAACAAAGTTGTTCAACAACGCCATCCAGGTAGAAAAAGCAATGGGCACGATAATGGAAATTAACAGGAGGAAATTTTGCGGCGTTCTCCAGCCGTGCGATGAGGTAGTCATGATGTATCCTTTAAATATGAAGGCATCATCATAGCTTTAAATGTAACAAATTCGCAATATCATTATTATTTTCAGCCCAGAGCAAGCAAATATGGCTGAGGGATATTGTTATGAAGATAAACATCGCACTTAACTCCTTGGCTAAGCGCGATGTTCAAGTATCAAGAGAAATAAAGCATGAGTAAATGTGCTCAGTGGCTTAATCAATGACTTTTACTGATAGGCGATTTTTAAATTCAAACACATGTTCTGGACATACATCCAAACAACGACCACAGCTAATGCAGTTTTGATCCATAACTCGACGATCTCCCTCTTTCAAAGGCTGCCGAAGCACTTCTGGTTCTGGGCAAACGTAAAAGCAATCCATGCATTTGGTGCAATCTTCGCGGCGAACAGCAGTAACGCGCAACAGGCTTTTTCGGCCTATCACGCCATAGGTAGCCCCCAGTGGACATAAGTGCCCACACCACCCATGCTCAACCAAGAGTAAATCCAACACGAACACTAGGGCGATCAACACCCAACCTGCGCCCATACCAAACACCAACCCGCGATGCAGTGCCGCCACCGGATCTAACCATGTCCAAAGAATTGCGCCAGACAGCGCACTGCCCAACATCAAAACAGGGATCAGCCAATAACGAATCACGGGAGACCAACGATAGCTCGCTTTAATGTTGAGCTTTCGACGCAACCACGCCGCCAAGTCTGTCACGATGTTCAACGGGCACACCCAAGCACAAAATGCGCGCGGCGCCAAAATCGCGTAAAACACCACGACAATCACTACGCCTAACAACGCATTAAACTCCGGAACATGCCCTGTCGCCAAAGCTTGAAGCACAATTAACGGGTCACTTAACGGCACGGTATCGAGCAACATACTTGATGACAGATTACCAGTTAGAATTCCCAGCGTCGGCCCAGCCATAAACAGCGCAATGATGGTGAACTGACATAGCCGACGTAAAATCAAAAACCGATGCGCGCGCCACCAACCAAGCTTTTCAAGCGCTTCTTTGCCAGCATTTTGAGCTAAATTCTTTGCCATTACTTACCTCCTTTTAGCGATTCAAGCGCACCTTCCGGCACAGGCGTCTCACTAGGGAGGATATTTTCGAGTGGTTTGTCGAGCTCTTTCCAACCAAAATTGTAGTGGCTGCCCACTTTGCCTTTCGCCAAATCCGTCGGGACGACTTTAATAGCAGCGACATCCAACACGCACGCTTGTTCACACTTACCACATCCGGTACACACTTCGGAATTCACTGTAGGGATAAGTTTGGCGTGATAGCCAGTTCGATCGTTGTGAACCATCTCTAACGTGATGGCTTCATCAATCAGCGGACAAACGCGATAACAAACGTCGCATCGTAACCCTTGCCAGTTAAGGCAAGTTTCATGGTCAATAAGAACCGCTGTACCCATTCGAGCATCATCAATATCGGTTAGTTTCGGATCCAGCGCCCCACTCGGACAAGCGACAACACAAGGAGTGTCTTCGCACATTTCGCAGGGAATATCGCGTGCAGTAAAGTAAGGTGAGCCAGTCGCGACGGGTGAAAGTAATGTCGCAAGTTTCAAGGTATCGTAAGGACATGCCTGAACACACAAGCCACATCGAATACAAGCTGATTCGAAATCGCCTTCCGGCAGTGCACCAGGCGGACGAATAGGCACACCTTTGGTTTCTCGAGCTTGGCTTTGTAGCGATTGTAAGCCCAATACACACGCAGCTGCGCCAACACCAGCCGCAGTTCGAGCTGTATCACGCAAAAATCGGCGCCGACTTTGCGATATTTTAGACTGAGAGGATTTCATGCTATTTCCTCAACAAAACTCCCTTATCAAGTTAAGCATAAATAGCCCTAAACGTGTCGTTTCCCTATACCTCATAGGAGGTAACCCCATCCTCTATTGATTCAAGTCAACTGACGCACAGTGCCGTCGTCACAGTTTGACTAAATGCGTTTATTTACTGCGACATGAAATTCACCACGATACTCTGCAGTACGCGCCATTCTCAGTACAATAATTCAACACCTTTGCAATCTACTCGCTCAATTCGATGATAAATCACTACTAAAAATTCAAAAAATGACATCATAACAAGCTAATTTAAAAGGCATTTATCCATTAAACATAAAAAAAACACTATCCAAATAAGAAAACTGTGGTTAGATTAAAAATTAAAACTAAAAAGCGAAGGAGAGAGGCATGGAAATTATCGTACGTCCAACGACCGTCGAAGACGCAGCGGCACTCGTAGAAATCTATTCACAACCAAAAGCACAACGTGAAACCCTGCAACTCCCAAAGCCTTCGCTCGCGATGTGGGTGGAAAGATTGTCAAACATACCTGATGGTGTTTATAGCTATGTCGCTGAAATTGATGGTAAAGTCGTCGGAAATATTGGCTTTCACCACTCTCTACGTCCAAGAACGATGCACACGGCATCGTTTGGCATCGGAGTACATGATAGTTTCCATGGACTCGGTATTGGTAGCAAATTGATAGAAACAGTCACTGAACTAGCAGATAACTGGTTAAATGTGAGAAGAATTCAGATAGAGGTCAATGCCGATAACGACGCCGCCATTGGGCTTTATAAAAAGCATGGATTTCAAATTGAAGGTGAAGCGATTGACGGTTCCTTCCGTGATGGTGAATTCATCAATACCTATTACATGGCGCGCATCAGACCAGGCCAATGACCCGTCCTGATATGGGTTGACACTTTTTAACTAAAACGCTCGATGTACTTCATCGGGCGTTTTGTATTTTAA
>NZ_JAWOQP010000031.1:0-48696 GCF_033337375.1 Vibrio sp. YT-17 | reverse complement strand
CAACAGTCTAAGGCTCACCAGGACGAACTCGATAGAGTTGAAGAAGTGCATAGCTCTCAGCTGAGCCAGTTGGCCGAAGAACACAAACAAGAGTTAGCCCAACAATCCAAAGGCTACGAGCAAGATCTGAAACACCAAAGCGAACTAGCGGCTCAAAGAATAACTAGCCTGGAGGTTGATATTTCTGAATTACAAACCGAGCGTAATAAGGCGTTGGAAGCGGTAACTATAGCCAAAGAAGAAGCGGCGAATATTCGTGGACAAATTAAGGGCTTGGAAACTGCTTTAACTTCGCGCAATTGAGTTGTTACTCACTAAAAACAACCTGATAAATATAAGGTTTTGTCATAATATTAAAGCGTCCTTGAGAAATAAGTATCGGTTTGCGTTGGAGCCGATCTCGATTGGTTGCCGAGATCGGTTTTTTTATGGCCGTATGCAGTGCAACCAAATGCAGTATGTAGAAGATAGGAGCGCCGCAAAATGAAACAACGCTTATTGGTTATGAATGGCCAGCGAATAATTCAAACTGATAAAAGTGGCGCATGGGCAAATCAGAAGGTTGAAAAAGCTGGAGCGTTAAAGCCAGGTATTTACAACCTCTACATGGCGAAAGAGGCTGATAAGTCAAAAAGCCATGACGGCATGATAGTCCATGCTGACACCAATAAGGTTTATCAACAAATTGGCAAAAATTTTGTCATGCACTCTAAAGAAAATTTCGATATAGTACCTGAAATTGGGAGTGTAAAAAGTATCAATTATGATGCTTCGGGGAAAGCTGTAGTTACCCAAGCCGCGAAACTTAGTAGAGGTCGCTCCCGATAGTTTTAGCCGCTAAAACTGGAGGTGATTTTTGAATAAGTTCGGTATTGGAGAACGATCCCCTTGGGGGGATTTTCCAAAGGTAATTAGGAATGGAGATTTGGGGGAGTTAAAAAACGAACCTGAATACCAAGCGGCCAAGTCTGGAGACATGCCCGCTGCTCTTGAATTAGCTGATAGGTTGATTACTGATGACACAGTAAAATCTATTAAGGAGTGTATTGGGGACAGCAAGCCCCGCATATTGCCTGTACTGGCTTTAGAGTCGGCAGGTACTAATAAGATACCGTTGGCAATGGCTGAGGTATTGGCAGACCGTTTAGGTTTGGATGTTGAATTGAACATTGTTCAGCGTGACAAGGTTGGTCGCACAGATACGGGCGCAGATCATCGCCTGGCGTTCAATCCGACTTTTTACGGCAATGTCAAAAAGGGTGAAAAATACTTAATTGTAGATGACACTCTAGCAATGGGTGGAACCGTAGCCTCTTTAAAAGGTTATGTGGAGAATCGAGGCGGCCAAGTTGTAGCTGCGTCTGTTATGACCGCTCATGAAGGGGCGCTTAATTTACCTGTTAAGCCTGGAATGTTAGCGGCCATTGAAAGCAAGCATGGTCCAGCTATGAATCAATTTTGGAAGGATACTTTTGGATATGAACTCGACAAACTCACACAAGGTGAAGCCGGACACCTCAAATCAGCCAAGACGGTTGAGCAAATCCGAGATCGAATCGCTAAGGCAAGAAATGGCGTCATCGAGCGCATGGGCCAAAGCGGAGCTGAAACGCCGCAAAGAAGAACGAGCGCAGAACGCTCGGTTTTAGCAGGTAGCAGCCTACTTTCTGAAGCTGAGCAATTGGAATCTGAACAATCTTCAATGCTGGATAGTGCTTCTGTGGAACAAAGCTATCAAGAAATGTTAGCAACGTATGCTCAAGCCAAGCATGATCAGGTTGAACGCATCGAGGACCGTTTAGAAAACTTGATTAGCCAGCAACAAGCCCGCTTGCAACAATCTCAGCTCAACAAGCCTGGTTTTTTGTCCATGCCAGGAACAAAGAAAACTTGGCAAGTAAGTCAGTCTCAACAACAATCGCGCCTACAGACCTTGCAAGTTCGCTTGGAAGCTGTACGAGAAATTAAAGATGGTATGGGGGTTCATTCTCCCCGTATTGACGAGTTAGCCACAAGGAAGATGAGGGCAGCAAACCCTGAACTAGCTGCTGATTGGGATGCAATGAGACAAGCTCAAAGGCATCACCAGGCGCTAGTCAAAAAGCAGGAGCAAGAAAGGAAGCAAAACCAAGAGCGTAGCCGTTCGCATACTCTTGGAATTAATAAACCATACTAACTAGAGAAAAGCCTGGTATCGCCAGGCTTTCTTTTTCTAAAATGAAGCCCATAACGCTAACCCTGCTGCAAATACCGTCATCCCTGCCGCTATTAGGTTCATCCACGATACTTGGCGAGTTTCTTTGTGCAAAATTGCGACTTGTTCTTTTATTGTAGTCTCTACTTCTCTCCTAGCTGCTTCTGCGGCAAGTTTGGCTCCTTCTTGCATCGAAGTAGCCATAGCTTGCTTACTGGCTGTCAGAGCGGCGTTGAGCGTCCTTTCTGCCTTAGTTTTTGCATCTTCTCCCCATCGGTGCGCGATTTCCTCAAGTTCGCTTTTGAATGAGTCCAAGATCGCTTGTTGAGCTTCGGTGCTCTCACGCATCAAGCGATCATTGATAGTCTGCAAAATCAATATAGGGTCATCACGGCCAACGGCTATGCCGTGTTTGGCCGCGATTTCCTTGATGGTTTCTTCAACCTTGTCTGTCATTACAACACCGCCGCATTATCCAACAAACCAAACACTTGAGTTCGAACAATTTTCAATCGCTGGCGCGACATAATTGTCAATTTTTCATCGGCAATGGCTTCGTCAAATGTTCTTCTGTTCTCAAGCATTTCTGAAAAGTCTCGGCCATAGGTTTCATCTTTAAGCTTTGGCAGGTCGATAATGGCTGTAACTCGATCTTTATTATTTGTATATGCTTTCATCTGTTCGAACGATTTTCCTTGGTGTTCGATTGGTCCCCAATATGGATTCAACCACACAACAAAAAGAGCTTCTTTCGGGAACTGGTCTGCCAACTGAGAAAAACCATTAACAGTGTCTAATAAGGATTGGCTACCTGCGATAACAGTATGAACAACAATTTCATGCCCCATTTCGTTTAGTAGGGCAGGTACTTCGTTGGAAATTAGATAATGTGATAGAGGTACGAAAGAACTAGCCCCGTTATCAATGATAACGTCACTCTCGCTAGTCGCGATTAATTCAACTAACGCATCAAAATTTCGAGTATTAATTTCGTCGTCAGTCATAATGTTGAGTCGTTTTACGTTTAGGGCTTTATAACCTTCAAACGTGGAGTTCACAGGGTCAGTATCAATACAAGTAGGGTCCTGGCCCTTGTTTTTTTTGTACTGTGCGATGATAGCTGAGATAACAGATTTTCCTACCCCGCCCTTGCCTTGCAAAATAATGTGTACTTTAGCCATTAGATTAGATCCTCTTTATTCGGCGTTGAATTGAAATTAAAGCCAGTAATTCCTTTTGGCTTGTCCTTACTTTGAATTTGAACATCATCACTATTTTTATCTCGTGACATTGTTGCTGCGTTTTTTTCTGGTCCCTTTGTTGGGGTTTCTTCGGGTATTACTTCTCCAGTTTTTTTAGCGGCTAAAACTGGATTTTTCTTTTTAATGAATCGATGCACATAGGTTCGGAAAGTCTCGTAAGAAGATCTTAAATACTTATTTTCAACTAGATACTCCCAGATCAACTTTAATGAGTAACCAGCGTCCATTGACTCAACTACAAAACTTTTCACAGCTAGAAACTCGACAGTTGCCTCTGATTGCCGTCTTTTTTTCTTTTGCTTTTTCTGAACCCACTGCCCTAAATCATCGGTAGTAAGTTTTGTCATCGTTCCTGCCTATTTTCTGTAAACACCTGCATTTTCCTGTTTTATCGCCTGTAAAGACCAAGGATAAGCCAGTAAACATGCAGGTTTCACCTGCATTATGCCTTCTTTAAAAGTATTTTACGATATATCCATCAATTTACAACGAAAAACATGGAAAAACAGATGAGGTCAACGTACACTTTCCTGGAGTTAACAGCGCCGTAAGGCGGGCAAGATAGGTGAAGTAGGCCCACCAACAAGTTGGCGGTTCCTACTTCACTCGAACCTTATTCGCACCTTCGGGCTCAACGGAATCTTGCTCTGCGAGGCTTCCGGCTACCGCCGGAGAAAGAGGACACAATGACTACGGAAAAAAAAGTAACTAGAAAAAGCAGCCCACCAATCAAGGTGTATTGCTTACCTGCTGAAAAATCGTTAATTGAAGCTCAAGCTGCACGAGCTGGAATGAGTGCAGCTCGATACCTTCGAGAAGTCGGGCAGGGTTATCACATCCAGGGAGTTGTTGATTATGAGCAAGTAAACGAACTGGCAAAAATAAATGGCGACCTTGGCCGATTGGGCGGCTTGCTCAAGCTATGGCTTACAAATGATGTAAGAACTGCTCAATTTGGTGAGTCAACCATTAGAGCTGTTCTAAGCAAAATAGAAGCGACACAAGAAGAAATGGGGGCGGTTATGACAAAGATTGTCATGCCGAGATCTGAAAAGTGATTTTAGCCGCTAAAAAATTCAGGAGGTGACTTTTGATAGCAAAACACGTTCCTATGCGTTCGGCTAAAAAGTCTGACTTTTCTGGATTGGTAAAGTACATCACTGACGAGCAAAGTAAAACCGAGCGTCTTGGATTGGTGAACGTAACCAATTGCCAATCGCAAACTATGTCTGCTGTGATTAGTGAAGTGTTGGCTACACAACATCTTAATACCCGCGCTGAGGGAGATAAAACATATCACCTGATAGTTGGGTTTCCTCCTGGTGAAACTCCGTCAGAAGAAGTTTTGAAGGACATAGAAAAGCGGATTTGCGAAGGTCTAGGCTTTGGTGAGCATCAAAGGGTTAGTGCTGTTCACCATGATACAGACCACATGCACATGCACATTGCTATCAACAAAATTCACCCAACAAAAAAGACTATTCACGAACCCTATAAAGCCTACAAAACCTTATCGGGATTGTGCGACATTTTAGAAAAAGAGCATGGTTTACAAAGAGTCAATCATAAATCGGCGCGAACATTATCCGAAGGTCGCGCTAATGATATGGAGCAACATGCAGGCATTGAAAGCTTGGTTAGTTGGGTTAGGCGTGAGTGTTTAGAGGAAATAAGGGCCGCTGAAAACTGGCAGCAACTTCACCAGGTGTTAAGTGAAAATAGCTTGGAGATTCGCCAGCAAGGCAACGGCTTTGTTATTCAGTCTAATGATGGAACTCAAGTTAAAGCAAGCACTTTAGCTAGGGATTTGTCTAAACCAAAATTGGAAAAGAAGCTAGGAGAGTTTGAACAACTAAACGATTCTGTTTCTTCCAAGGACAAACGCCGTCGATACGAAAAGCGTCCTACGCGCTTCAAAGTCAACACGACTGAGTTATACGCAAGGTATCAAGAAGAACAAAAGCAATTAACCGCTGCTAGAAAGGTTGAATGGTTTAACGCCAAGGGAAGAAAAGATAGTCGCATCGAGGCCGCTAAGCGAAAGAACAGGCTCCGTAGAGCTGCAATAAAGCTAATGGGTGAAGGTCGTCTAAATAAGAAAATACTTTATTCCCAGGCTCATAAATCGTTTAAAGCAGATATACAGGCCATCAATAAGGCCAACAAGTTAGAGCGCCAAGCATTGTACGAAAAGTATAAACGCCGAGCGTGGGCCGATTGGCTCAAACAAGAAGCTTTAAAAGGTAACAAGACCGCTTTAGAAGCTCTGAGAGCGCGAGAAAAAGCTAAAGCACTTAAAGGCGATGTTATTAGCGGTGAGCGGGTAAACGTTGCCCCTGTTAACGTAGAGGGCTTTAACAAGCCTAATGTTGCCCCTATAGGTAAAAATCCTCCGGCCTTTGCTAAAAATCGCCTTCGAAATATGTCTTCACTTGGAGCGGTGCATTTCGACCACAAGCCAGGTCACGCGCCTGTGATGGACAACATTACCAAAAAGGGCACGATTATTTATCGTGCGGGTAAAAGTGCCATTCGTGACGATGGGGACAAACTTCAAATATCAAGAGAGGCAACAAATGAAGCACTCAAAGATGCTTTGTTGTTAGCCAAAGAGCGTTATGGCAGTCGAATTACTGTTAACGGGACCGCTCAATTTAAAGCCCAAGTAATTTTTACCGCTGCCACTTTAAATCTACCAATCACTTTTGCTGATGCGGGCATGGAGCGCCGCAGGCAAGACCTATTGAGTCAGGAGAATGATCATGACCGACGAGAACAAACTACTGGAAGAACTGAACGAAGAACTGGAGCTGAGCGAGGAAGACCTGATCGACCAAGCACTAGCCGCATTGGACGAGGAATTACCGAGCACACCGAGCCAGGAAGAAGGTCAACCGGAGCAAGCGACGACCGAAGCAGCGCAACCGGAGCAGCCAGCACCACAAGTACAAGCAACGCAGTCGATCGAACCAACGCCGGAAATGATCGCCGTAATGTCCTCAACAAGCCCAACGTTACAGGCATTGGAGGAAAACCGCCGTCCATCGCAAAAAACCGTCTGCGAACGCTGTCCTCACTCAGTGTGGTTCGCTTCGCCCGAAGAAGTGAAATGTTACTGTCGGGTGATGTTTCTAGTCAGCTGGAGCACCAACGATCCAAACCAGATAACCAATTGCGATGGGGAGTTTCTGGGGGGGGACGATTAAGTCCTAGTGAAGCGGCTGCAAATAAATATCTTTCGGAACGCGAGTCAAAACGTGCAAAAGGTTTCGATATACCGAAACATTCGCGTTATAATAATCAACCTGGTGCAGTTACTTATGGCGGCATCCGTAATGTGGAGGGGCAGGCTTTGGCCCTCCTGAATAGAGGTGATGAAGTCTTAGTGCTTCCAATTGATAAGGCTACCGCTCAGCGCATGAAGCGTGTGCGAATTGGTGAAGCTGTGACAGTTACCCCTCAAGGTTCGCTCAAGAAATCAAAAGGACGGAGCAGATGAAACCCAAAATAAACAACGCAGTTGGCCCTCAAGTAAGGGCCAAAAAAACAAGGAAAAATCGCACGTTACCCGCTTTGGGGGCAGTGTCGATTGCTGTCGGCTTACAATCAGCGACTCAATATTTTGCACACACTTTTAATTATCAAGACTCTTTAGGCGCGAATATTAATGACCTATACGCACCGTGGGCGATTCTAAATTGGGCTGGCGATTGGTATAGCCATTATCCCAATGAGTTTATGGAAGCGGCCAGCGTTGGAATGGTTGTGACTTCGGTAGGTCTGTTGGGGGTGACTATCACAAAGGTAGTTACTAATAACAGTTCAAAAGCAAATGAATATTTGCATGGCTCGGCTCGTTGGGCTGGTAAAAAGGATATTCAAGCAGCTGGTTTGTTGCCTCGCAACCGCAATTTGTTGGAGGTGGTAACAGGCAAAGAGGCTCCTAGTGCTATGGGGGTCTATGTTGGTGGTTGGGAAGATGAAGAAGGAAATTTTTATTATCTTCGCCACAATGGACCAGAGCACATTTTGACATACGCGCCAACACGTTCAGGTAAAGGTGTCGGGCTTGTTGTGCCTACTTTGCTTTCTTGGGCGCAAAGTGCAGTCATAACAGACCTTAAAGGGGAACTTTGGGCTTTGACTTCTGGTTGGCGTCAGCAATACGCAAACAATAAAGTATTGCGCTTTGAACCTGCATCAAATTATGGCGGTATCCATTGGAACCCGCTTGATGAAATACGCATCGGCACAGAATACGAAGTAGGAGACGTTCAAAACTTAGCAACGTTAATAGTAGACCCCGATGGTAAAGGCATGGAATCACACTGGCAAAAAACCGCCTTTGCACTTTTGGTTGGTGTAATTCTACATGCTCTATACAAAGCTAAAAACGAAGGGACACCCGCGACCCTTCCTGCTGTTGATGCAATGCTTGCCGACCCTGAACGCGACACAGGCGAACTTTGGATGGAAATGGCTACCTATGGTCATGTTGACGGTCAAAACCACCCTGCGGTTGGTTCTGCTGCGCGTGACATGATGGATAGACCAGAAGAAGAAGGCGGTTCTGTTCTATCGACCGCAAAATCATATCTAGCTCTTTACCGTGATCCTGTTGTTGCTCGAAACGTGAGTGAGTCTGAGTTCAAGATTAAAGATCTGATGAACCATGATAACCCTGTCAGCCTTTACATTGTCACACAACCAAATGATAAAGCTCGTTTACGCCCGTTAGTTCGAATCTTGGTAAACATGATTATTCGTCTACTGGCCGATGAAATGACTTTTGAAAAAGGCAGACCTGTCGCCCATTACAAACATCGATTGCTGGCGATGTTGGACGAGTTCCCAAGTTTAGGGAAGCTAGAAATATTGCAGGAATCACTAGCTTTCGTCGCTGGCTATGGAATCAAGTGCTACTTGATTTGCCAGGACTTAAATCAGCTTAAAAGCCGTGAAACTGGCTATGGCCCTGATGAAACAATCACATCAAACTGTCACGTTCAGAACGCATACCCGCCGAACCGAATTGAAACGGCTGAACACCTTTCTCGATTAACGGGCCAAACAACGGTAGTTAAAGAACAGATTACAACGAGTGGTCGCCGTACTTCTGCGCTATTAGGGCAGGTATCTCGAACCATTCAAGAAGTACAAAGACCGTTGTTAACGCCAGATGAATGTTTGCGTATGCCTGGGCCAGTTAAAAACGATAAAGGTGAGATTGAAACTGCTGGCGATATGGTTGTGTATGTCGCTGGTTATCCTGCTGTTTATGGGAAACAACCGCTTTATTTCAAAGATCCTATTTTCCTCGCTCGTGCTCAAATTGAAGCGCCAAAAGTATGCGACAAGCTACGAGTTGTCGAGAAAGCAGAGGAAGCCATTCAAATATGATGAAACGAATTTATGCAGGTGTTGCGATTTTTGGCGCGTCTCTCATGGCGCTTGGTGCAATCTGTTATGTCACTGGTGCTCGAATCAATACAACTAAAAGCATTCCTGTTGGCCTGTATTGGACAACTGACGCACCAATAGAAAAAGGGGCTTATGTTCTTTTTTGCCCGCCTGAAATTGGTGTGTTTGCTACAGCCAAAGAACGCGGTTACATCGGCGCGGGTTTTTGCCCTGGTGGTTATGGCTACATGATGAAACGCATTTTAGCGGCTAAAGGCGACACCGTAGAAATTACTGATAAGGGTGTTGTAGTTGAAGGGGATTTGCTGGAGCACAGTAAATTAATAACAACGGACCCAGCAGGGAGAGAGCTTCCTCGATACCAAGCAACACAGTACACGCTTGGTAGCTCTGAATTATTGTTGATGTCAGACGTTAGCGGTACTTCGTTTGATGCTCGTTATTTTGGTCCAGTTAATCGTTCCCAAGTGAAAACGGTTATTCGTCCAGTATTCATTTGGTAAGGAATATATATGAGATTATTTATTGCAGAAAAACCGTCAGTAGCTAAAGCAATTGCGGCTGAGTTAGGTGTGACAGGGAGGGGTGACGGCTTTATCGAGTGTGGAAAAGATAGAGTTACCTGGTGTTTCGGTCACATGTTAGAACAAGCTGGGCCAGATGAATATACTCCTGATGACGTACCTACGAATGACAAAGGCCGAAAATTATGGCGTGTTGAAGAACTCCCAATTATTCCTCAACAATGGATTTTAAGACCTAAAGACGACGCCAAGAAACAGGTGAAAACCATTGGCAAGCTGATCAAATCTGCCTCTCAGATTGTGAACGCTGGGGACCCTGATCGTGAAGGGCAATTGCTCGTAGATGAATTGCTAGTCCACTTCAATAGCACACAGCCAGTTCTTCGCTATTGGGCCAATGCTGTTGACTCGGTATCTGTTAAACGTGCATTAGCCAACATGAAAGATAACCGCGAATTTCATGGCTTTGCTCATGCAGCGGAAGGACGAGGTAAAGCGGATTGGTTGATAGGTATGAATCTATCCAGGGCGTATACCTTGAGAGCACAAAGGGGCGGCTCAAGAGCGTTACTAACTGTAGGGCGTGTGCAAACACCGACTCTTGCTCTAGTCGTGAATAGAGACCGTGAAATCGAGTCATTCAAATCCATCCCATTCCATACTATTCGCGCTGAAATTAAACATGAATCCGGCAGTTTTTGGGCGGGTTGGAAAGCAAAAGAAGATCAAGAGGGGCTTGACGAAGAAGGCCGTCTAATCGACACACAGATTGCAGACAAGCTAGTTGAGTCATTGAGCGGTAAGTCTGGAACAATCACAGACTACATTCAAGAAGCTAAGAAGCAGTCTCACCCGCTTACTTTTAGCTTGTCTGATATGACAGCCTTAGCATCAAGAAAGTTTGGATACAGTGCTCAGGATGTGCTTGATACGTGTCAGTCATTGTACGAAACACACAAGTTAACTACGTATCCAAGATCAGATTGTGCTTATTTACCAGAGTCTCAGTTTGCTGATGCGCCCGCTGTACTAGCGGCAGTGAAAGCCGTAAACCCTCATTTATCTTCAATCGTAGACCGAGCGGATACGGGAATTAAATCCCGCACTTGGAATGATAAGAAAGTATCAGCTCACCACGGCATCATTCCAACGATGCACAAAGGCGATTTGAACAAACTCAACGATAAAGAACGAAATATCTATGACCTGGTTGTAAGGGCTTACCTAGCGCAGTTCTATCCAGTACACGAGTTTTTAAGTACCACTGTTATTGTTGACGTACAAGGTGAAACGTTTGGTGCTAAAGGGAAAGTTGTCACCTTTAGCGGCTGGCATGATGTGTATTTGGACGACTCTGAGGAAGATGAAAACGATCAAGATGGTGATGACCAATCATTACCAAAAATGAAAAAAGGCGATGTTATTGATTGTGGTCAATCAGTCAGACGAGACGCCAAGACAAAACCCCCTGCAAGGTTTACAGAAGGTACGTTAATCACAGCAATGGTAAATGTCCACCGATTCGTAACGGACCCTCAACATAAAAAAATGCTACGTGAAGGTGATGGAATTGGAACGGAAGCGACTCGCGCTTCCATCATTGCAGAACTGAAACGCCGTAACTACTTAGAAACCCAAGGTAAGCGAATTGTTAGTACCACTTTAGGCCGAAGCATGATTGATGCTTTACCAGAAGTGGTAAAAAGTCCGGTTCTAACTGCTTTGTACGAACGTATGTTGCAAAGTGTGGAATCCGGCAAAACAGAACTGAATGCCTTTATTACCAAACAAGAGGCGTTTATCAAGGACCAAGTTGCAAAAGCCAATGATGGTGCAGTAGCTATCGCTGGAGGTAAAGAAGCGGCTGTAATCTCTGATGTATTTAAGTGTATGTCATGTGGTGCTGGCTTGTCGCGCCGCCCATTACCAAGAAAGAAAGGTCACTTTTGGTGGGGTTGTTCAAACTTCCCTACTTGCAAGCAAACCTACCCTGACATTAAAGGCCGACCTAATTACAGCAAAGGTCGCAACAATACCGACAAGGAGTAAACCAATGACAAATACAACCAATCAAGTAGCCGCTGACGCAGCTCTACAAGAAAAATTAGAAGATGCAATGACACCTGGCTATCAAGTGGAGTTTGACCCACTTGAAGCAGAAAAAGCAGGTGCATTTGTTGAAGATGCTTTATCAGAAATGGACGCCGAGGAAAGTACAGCTGATTTACTTGATCTCTTTGCTCCAGAGGACAATCAGGAGGGTTAACCTATGGCCGAAAAGAAACCACCATTTCACGAAACGGTTGCTCAAAATCTAATTGAGCAACTAAAAGCTGGCACTGCACCTTGGCAAAAACCTTGGGACCCTGGCGCACCAGGTTTTATGCCAACAAACCCACTCACAGGGAATCGTTATAAAGGTATTAACGCGATTCACTTAATGGCTCAGGGCCGAAGTGATAACCGCTGGATGACCTACAAGCAGGCTAAGGAACTCGGTGCTCAAGTTCGTGGTAAAGAAAAAGGGACAGGGGTTCAGTATTGGAAGTTTACAGAAGAACGGACCAAGCTCGATGCTAACGGGAAACCTGTCACCGATGATAAAGGAAAGCCAGTAAAAGAAACTATCCAGTTAGAACGCCCGCGAGTGTTTTTTGCCACGGTGTTTAATGGAGAGCAGATAGACGGATTACCTCCTTTAGAGCGTAAAGAGCAAACTTGGGATGCTTCTGAACGAGCAGAAAACATACTTCAAGCGTCTGGTGCTGATATTCGACACGGCGGCGATAGGGCGTATTACAGTCCGTCTAGTGACCATATTCAATTACCCGATAAAGGACAATTCTCGACATCAGACGGCTATTTTTCGACTGCTCTGCACGAGCTCGGTCATTGGACGGGGCATTCGTCTCGACTCGATAGAGACTTAAATAACCCTTTCGGGTCAGAGGCTTATGCTCGCGAAGAATTAAAGGCTGAGATCAATAGTATGATTTTGGGGGATGAACTAGGTATCGGCCATGACCCTGAACAACATGCAGCGTATGTCGGCTCTTGGGTTAAAGTCCTTCAAGATGACCCCTTAGAAATATTCCGCGCTTCTGCCGAGGCTGAAAAAATGGCGAACTACGTTCTGGCATTTGAACAAAAGCTAGTCCAGGAGCAAGACCAGACCCAATCTCAGAAGCAGGAGGCTGCACCGGAGCAAACACATGAGGCCGGAATGCAATTACCCATCAACAACCAACGTCAACAAGCGTTATTGAAAGAGGCGGTCGAAGCCGAGATAGGAGTTCCTGTCTTCGGGGTGCGTGACTCTGTGCCTGTGGACTGGACAGGCGAAGCTCGTGTTCATCCGGTAGTTATGGAAGGGTCTTATGAAGCAGGCGACTTAGAAGATCGAGAGTTACGCCCAGGTGAAACACCTACTCACTGGCGTGTAGAGGCAAAAGATTCTCAAGGGCAGTGGCATTGGTTTGCTAATCCTCTTGATGAGCAGGAAGGTCGTGAGATTGCCAAGCAACTCAATGACATTGGTAATAGGTTTAATGGTCAGGCCCAGCCGCAGAAACAGGAGGCCACACCGGAACAAGCACAGGAGGCCGGAATGCAATTACCCACCAACAACCAACAGATGCGCGATCAGTTGCTTTCCACGCTATCACAAGATGATTCCCAGGCACTCAGCCAGGTTGCTAACGAACGTCGCCGCCTGGTTGCCGGAGAAACGGACGTCCAGGCATTTGAAGAAACAGCGCGACAGGCGCTCGGCTTTGACTTACCAGCAGACTGGAACGGAGCTATTCAGGTTCAAGGTAACGTAATCATAGAGGATGGTGGGGAGCAGTTCGTAGAACCCGCGCAAGCGGTTGGTCGTGAACCCGAATTTTGGGGGGTTTATGCCCAACATGAAAACGGAATGCACCAATGGGTAGCTGATCTTAATACCCAAGAGCAAGCGGAAGAACTTGCTACGTTGCTTGGTGTTGTTGATGCTCTATCAGAACCTAATGAACATGAACAAACGGCTAAGTTTGCTCGTGTAAACGAAATGCGAGTTCGTTTAAACCCTAACAGCTCTGATGACGATATTTTAGCTGCTAAAGAAACGCGCAAATCAGCAGAAATGGCAGCAATGCTTAATGATGATGATTTACAGCGCCGAATCGCTGAATTTGAGCAGCAGGAGCAACAACCACAACAGCAACCAACCTCTGTACCGACTCAAGTTAAAGAAGAAAAAACGTTTATTAACGTCCCGTATAAAGAAAAGAACGAAGCTAAAGGGCTTGGTGCTAAATGGGATGGTGATCAACGTTCTTGGTATGTTCCTCCTGGCGTGGATATTAATCAATTTTCAAAATGGACAGCGGCGGGAAGCGGCAGCAAAGAAACGGTTCAATCCAGTTCACAACCACAACCTAAAAAAGACGAGCAATCCCGCCAATATCTAGCGGTTCCTTATGGTGAAAGAGCTGCCGCAAAATCGGCAGGGGCAGCCTGGGACAAGACTGCTAAGTCTTGGTATGTGGGGCCTAATGGCGATATGGAACGCTTGAATCGTTGGCTACCAAGTAAGGTTCAGAACCAACAAGATCCCGCTATGACGCCAAAAGAGGAATTTGGAGAAGCTTTACGCTCTTTAGGTTGTGAAGTGGATGGTGAGCATCCAATTATGGATGGTAAAAAACACCGCATTCGCACCACAGGCGACAAAAAAGGGGTTAGTCATAGTGCGGGGTCGGGTTTCTATGTCGGTCATCTTGACGGCCACCCAGCAGGTTATATCAGGAATAACCGAACGGGCATTGATATGAAATGGAAATCAAAAGGCTATGCGTTATCGCCAGAGGAAAAGGCGAAGTTGCAAGCAGAGGCCGCAGAAAAATTAGCGACTAGGGCGAAAGAGCAAGAACGCTTGCAAAATGCCACGGCGAATAGAGTCAGTCGTCAAGCTGCTACCCTCGTTCCTGCAACAGAGAAAACCCCTTACCAGGAACGCAAAAATATTCAATCTCTTCCTGGCGTTCTAACTGATTCCGAAGGAAAGAAAACCTATATCCCATTAAATGACGTAAACGGCAAGCAATGGACCATGCAATACATTCAAGAGGACGGTACAAAGCGATTTGCTAAAGACTCCAAGAAAGAGGGGTGTTTTCATATCGTTGGCGGGGATATGAAGTCTTTAGAGTCTGTTCCGGCCATTGTTTTACATGAAGGCTATGCTACCGCTGCGACGAATACCGAAGCGTTGGGTTTCCCAACGGTGGCAACGTTTGACGCAGGTAATTTGCCAGTAGTTGCTAAAGCCTTAAAGGAAGTTTTCCCCGATAAGCCAATGGTTATTTTTGGCGATGATGATCGTCACCAAGAGTTAATGACTGGTGTTAACCCTGGTAAAGAGAAAGCGAGGGAGGCTGCAAAAGCGGTAGGTGGTACAGCTGCGTTCCCTATCTTTGCTCCTGGTGAAGCTGAGTATCCGGCTGACTTGCCAAAAGTCACCCCCCAAATGTATCGAGAGCATTGCAATGCTAAAAGGGCATTGGAAAACGCGCCCGAAGATAAGCAGGCAGAAATTAAAAAGTCTCTGCTTAGTGATGAGCAGGTATCAGCAATTGACAACTTGTATCGTCACACTGACTACAACGACTTGGCTAACAATAGTCGTTTGGGTAAAGAAGGGGTTGAACGCCAGGTGAGGGCCACGGTTAGTAAGGCAATTCAGGAACATGATCGCAAGCGTGAAAATAAGCAAGTCCTTCAACAAGAAGAAGTTCAAAAGCAAAAGCGGGCTGCCCGCATCAACTAAGGAGAAAGTAAATGAGTTTTGAAATAAAAATCCCTGGCAGAGATAAATCTTATGATCGAGCTGTAAAGAAAGATGGTGAATGGATTGGGTTGTTTTCTGGAGAGAAGTTATCGGACATTCAGAAGAAGCACCCAAAAGCAGAGGTGGTTCCTAAATCTATGAAAAAAAGCCGAAGTCGATAACGTTTAGTTAGATTCAAATTAAAGGGTTCCAGGTCGGAACCCCTTTTTTGTGACACATGGTGCATATGTTATGATAAGCATGTAGGTAAGCAAGAAATTTCAAACGCTTAGGGGGAAGTATGGATAAAAATCATATTACGCAATCACTAACTGAACTTGCGAACGAAATTCAATCGACAATACCACACGCGAAACGTCTTAGTTATCTAGGTGTTAGTGCTGATATGTCTCTCGAAGTAGCTCAAGAGCTGCTAAAAGCCGTGAAATTCTATCAAGAACCTCGTTTTTTCGGCTGGCCTATCTCGCTTGTGGAGCTGTATCTCAGCGAAGAAGAACAGATCCCCGAACAAGTATTTAGAGCTTACCAAGAGCACATTAACTCTCTTGTTCAAGGTGACGAAACTAACGAATCATTTTTTGGGTATTCGGAAAAGAGTGTGTAGCGTGACAAGTATCACATAGTCATAACTAATCAAAAGCATCGCTTGATTTGTCCCGAATCGGGACATATAATTAAATCAAAGGTTAGGCAATGGCGCTGAAACCTAACATCAAACGAAAGGAAAAAAACATGAAAGCATACGTTTATAATGTTGAGACAATGGAAGTTGTAGTGGTCATCTCAGGCGAAACCAATGAGCAATGTGAAGCCAAAGCAAATGACATGGGTTATATGGGTGTAGATGAGTACGGTTTAACATACAGTCCTGCCTTTGGCTCTGTAGATGGCCTTGTTGAAACAGAATATACTGAAGAAGTTGAGGCTTAATGACTTCATCAAATCGCACAGACCAGCTCAATGAGCTGGTCAAAAAAGCAGGAAGTATCCGTAAAGCTGAGCAATTAATCTTAGATTTAAAAGGTGTTGCTCCATCAAAATCTGCAATAGATAGGGCGCTAAAAGGCTCTGGTACTGATTATTCAGTGCAATGTATGATTGATGATCTTACTAAGGCACTGAGCCATTAGCTTAGCTAATGGCTATACACACTCTTTTCCGAACACCCCATTTTTTATTGATGAAGCTTACGACCCAAACAAGAAATAAAAGAAAGCAGGTAGCGAAGCACTACATGTAGTGTTGGTTCTCAGCTGCCGGTATACCACATATAGGATTGATTATGTTTTTTGTGAATATAGGAATTATTGTTGGTTTTCTCATTCAGGTTGGATTGTATGTGAATGATAGGTGTTCACAACCTTATTTCGCATCGGGGTTTTGTTTATGTGTCGGTGCAATAGGTTCTATGGCGTTTGGTTACTCTATGGTTTGGGGTGCGATTCAGTTAGTCGGTTTGTTTATTGGCGTATGGCAAGTAACTGTTTGGTTCAGAAGGAAGCAAAAAGCATGAGTATGAAAACTAAAACCCCGATACGTTTTGTTTCAGAAGGCAAGACAGCAATTAAAGTCACAGTTCCGACACCAGAAGGTTCTCGCCGTTTTCGCTCGGTAGGCTTTAAAAAAATTGGAAGAGAGAAAGCTATAGAACTTGCCGTCAAAGAAAGGGATCGTATTGGTAAAGAGGAATGGGGGAAGTTCTGGCCTCGCGTATTGTCTGATCAGGACTTGCTATCTCGATTACCACGCAACCTAGAACCTACATTGCGCATTGCACCTGATAAGAAAAGCCCTGTGTACGAATACGTTGCTAACTGGATGAAATATAAGGATGGAAAACGAGTAAAAGCAGGTTGCCGATACAGTTGTCGAGAGCATGGCAAGCTAGGGGCTTACACAAAAGCGAAGCAAGCATTACTTAATGCTTATCATAGTGACTTAGCGTTGTTGTCATTTATGGGGAGAGCGCCAAATGTAACGCTTCAATAAAGGGCTGGCAGTGGCCCTTTATTGTTTATCCCTGGCTATTTGGCAGTTATTGAGCTGATTGCATACTGCTTTGTTTCGCCAGGCATTCCGTGTTCTTGAATAGAAATTTCGTGCCCTTCCTTTTCTCCAACAACCGTAAGAACGGCTTCGTAGTTGCCAAGTGAAAAGTGTTTACCACTAAAAAACTCTAACCCGTCCATTTCACTCACATTGCGCTTAATGTCTGTTACTACTAACTCTGGATACAAACATGTTGCAGCTGTTGGGTTGACTTTCCACATAAACAAAATGTCTCGCATCGACTGTTCTGAAAAAGGTTCTATCCTGGCGTTAAAATCAATGTCTTTGCATTTGTCCAGGTTACTAGCATTTGCATTAAAAGCGGTTGTTAACGCCAAGGTGATAATAGTTATGGTGAGTCGTTTTGAGTTCATTAAAAATCCTCTAGTCTAGTGATTGTAGAATCGCTGCCAGTACAGCTTGCTTTTCACCCGCTGGCAGTGATTTAAAATTGTTAGCCCATCGTGTAGCTTTCCTTTTAATGCGCTGTCTATCTGTATAGTTTGCGCCTGCGAACGTATGGTAGTGAATTTCTCCAGGCTTGAAGTTACACCAGACGGTTTCTGTCCTCACTCCGCCGCGAGTCATTGACTGAAAATCTATCGACCACCAATTATTTAGGTGTTCGTCGTATAGAGCACTGCGATAGCCAGAAAGAAGAACATAGCAAGGTAATTTACAAAGTATGTTCAGTAGTTCTATATGGTCCTCATTAGTGAGTTCATAATCATATTTAGCTGAGCTGGTACGCGTTTCTGGAAGGTAGGGGGGATCTGCGTAGACAACCGTTCTGCCACTGGATTCGAAATCGTGAGTTCGTAAATAGTCAAAAGCATTACCATGAATCAAGCTTGCTGCAGCATAGTCAAATTCATCTATACATTTTTTGTTTAAGTCTATTCCAATGTTCTGTTGAGCGGGCGCTTTCCTTTTCATCACGGCCCCTGTGCCAAGAAATGCTTCGATATAGGTATCGTGTGGCGGCATTAGATTGATAATCGCTTGATACGTACCGCTTCCACTTTTTGCCCCTAAATAACTCACTTCCTTGCCTCCTGCCCTCTTATAATATGGCCAATATAGTCATATCTATCTATGACGGCCACAGCTGCCATAGTCATTCCTGTCTATACTCGATAAACAGTTAATTTTCTAAGTTTTTCAATTCTTGTTTTAGTGATAGCCCGTAATCAGCTATAGAGCGTACCAGGTCAACGGTTGTTAATGTGTCTGCAACTGCGCTATGTGCTTCACCTCTCCACTCTATACGAGAGTATAAAACGGCGTCACTCAACGAAATAGAACCGTGTCTATTGGTGGGACCAAAAGCGTATGCTGCCAGCTGCATTGCACAATGTGTTTTTAACGCTTTTATCCATTCAGTTGGCTCACCATGTGCTTGAGCTGTTTGTCTCAAAAGCCGAACATCAAAATTATCATTAAAAATAATCAAAGGACGATCAGTGAGGATGGATTGAACGTTCGCTGAAATGTCAGTCCATGTTGGTGACTGTTCCAAATCTTGCTTTGTTATTCCGTGTATATGTATCGCTTCTTGTTCGATCTCGATGGTAGGCTTTATGCGGCTTTCAAATAATATTTTGCCGTGAGAATTGGCAATTGCCAGCTCAATGATTTGGGCGTTAGACCCAAGACCTGTACTTTCTGAATCAAGAAATAACGGTTCACATTCCAGCCATGAAACCGCTCTATTAGAGGCTTTAGCGTGTTTGCTCTTGAGTTTTGTTTTGATAGCCAGCACTGCCCTAGCCTGTTTTTGTTTGGAGGTGGCTGGCTTGCTCACCTTTGATCTCATTGGTACACAATCAGCAATTTTATAAACTGCAAACTTCCCACCATAATCATTTTTATAAAAGGCCACAGGTTCGGCTTCTTCTTTAGGCTTCATTCTAAATTCCTCTCGGAGTCGAGTCTTTGAAAAGCATTTGTCTTTGGCGATAGCCTCTGCCCTAGCCTGCTCTAACTCTTTCACTGCGTTATTCATGCTTTAACCCTGTAGTTGAATTTTACGCCAGGAAGGGATTCCTAATTCTTTACGGCGGCTGCTTATACGATAGGTGGTAACGTCAAAGTCCTTAGCAATTTTGTGATCCGGTTTGCTACCTAATACTGGATCTACTGACTCCCAAAGTTCTTTAAGTTCAGCTTGATTTAGCTTGTCATGCGGCTTTCGTTTCTCACCATTTTTTTTGGGTAACTCAATTTTTAACTTTCTTCGTCTAGCTCTAACAATGTGTACTTCAACATTCCATAGTTTAGCGAGAGCTATATCTGTTTGAGTACCAAGCTTACTATCTCGCTCCTCCCAAAAAGTTTTTCTATCTACGGGTTGTTCGTTGTCCACTAAGCCCCTCCTTGCTTTTCCTTTTAGCGGCTAAAAAACGGCCTTTCCTGTTTACGTTGGTGAAATGGCTATTTTGAATTGGTCAAATTAAAGTGGTCAATTAGCATTGCTTCTTGCTTATTTTGACCTATTCGTTTAAATTGGTCAAATAGAGTATACTTAAAATATACATGATTGTTTTTACGCCAAGAGTAAATGCTATCAATTTTTGAGTGGAGCGTTAGCCCTAAAGTCTTATTACACATTGGAAATAATGAAGAAATAAATTAAAAAAAGTAGACACCGCCACAGTGGGGCGGTATAATTGTTTACGAAAGGTCGGGAATGTTCCATGACCTATAAATGGAGAAACGCAATGTTTACACCAGAAGAACAAAGTATCATTGACCAGGCTAACGCTATCTTTGCTAAAAAAATCAAAACTTGTGACGCTTTTACCAGTCCTGAGCTGGTTAAAGGTTTTTGTCAAACTCGCCTTGCTACATCTGAGCGTGAAATTTTCTTGTTGCTAATACTCGATAATCAGCACCGCTTGATTGAAGCTGTCGAGCTTTTTCAAGGAACGATTGATAGTGCCTCTGTATATCCGCGTGAGGTTGTAAAGTCCGTTCTCAAGCACAACGGAGCGGCTTGCATCTTGGCGCACAATCATCCCTCTGGCGTTGCAACTCCATCTAGTTCTGATCGTCGCATTACTCGAAGAATAAAAGACGCTTTGGCGTTGGTTGATGTTCGCACTTTGGATCATGTGGTGGTTAGCGTTGAGGAAACTTATTCTTTCGCTGAGCATGGGATAATTTAATTACTACTGCGCGGCACAATGTGCCGCGCTAAGGCTTTTAATATGAGTGAAAATAAAACGCTATACAGCAATCTCGAATCGCAAATGACGCTAGATGATTTGATGAACTCTCAATGTACCTTGCCTTTGAGTGACCCTAATTATCTTTCACCAACACCAGAACAAATAAAGTGGCTGCGGGTTTATCTCGGATTGTCTCAAGCAAAACTTGGCTATTTTCTTGGTAAGACGGTAAGCGCCAAAGGTTGCTCCATTGTTCGCAAGTGGGAAACTGCAAGCGATAAAAAAGAACACCGCGAGATTGATGCTAATGCATGGCGCAGGATGCTATACGCTGCGGAACTAGCAAGTCCGACTGATGACATTAAGAAAGTTCGTTAAGAGAGGGAATTATGATTAAGCCTAAATTTGAATACACCGTGAATTGTGTGAAAAATGGTCCTATAGGTCGAGTGGTTTTATTAAACCCTGTAGGGGTTGGTGAAGTGATCAAGAAAGGAAGTGAATCTTATCGTGTCCTTGATATTTGGCATGGTGAAACTGGCTCTAGTGCCTTTGTTAAGGTCATAGACCAAGAGACAGAATAAGGAGTATTTATGAGCTGGATTTTACTCATTTTAGGCGGGTTATGTTTTGTTCTATCGCTTGCTTTTGCTAGACGAAAACAAAAGTTAGTTATAGGGGTGGGATTGGGCTTCATTATTTTCGGCGTGATTATTACTGTTATTCCTGATGAACCTACCCCTAAAGAACCGACCCCTATAAAGGCGTTCGATTTTTCTGAAATACGATTAAGTAATCCAGGGTGTGCTTTGAAAGGGCCAGACGGCGAAGCTGTTACTTTGCGTGAACAAAACGGAAAGGTGTTAATTCCAAAAGGGAGCACCATTACCGGGGAGTGCTTCATTGTCAATAAGCCAAACTTCCCTACCCCTGAGTGTAGAGACGGCCATTATCGAGTAACAGATCATAGTGGGGCTTTGCCTGTATCTATTCCTGTTTATGCTGGCAGTAGTAGTGTTGAATGTGGTGATGGTAAGTTTTTTGTCGATGGTGTTGAAGTTAGTGAAAAGGAGTTGGCCGTATATGCTCAAGCAGCAATGCTATTGCATCGAGAAGTGCGAGAGAAAAGCTTTCTAGCTCCAAGCGGGATTCCCGTTATAGACCCCGCAACTTTAATTGATGATATTTGCCGCCGCGTATTGGCCGGAAAGCAGTTACCGCCAGAACTAGATCAGTTAATAGCAGCGTGTGAGGAAAAATTATGAATAAGTTTAGAATTTCAATTTTGGTGATTTCGGCTTTAATTTTAACTGTATTTTTCTTTCTAGGTAAAATTGACGCAATTGTTATAGTTTCGGTTTGTTCAGGCGCAGTTTTGATTTTGAGTATTGTGGATGGATTAACTGAATCCTCCAGGTCCACAAAAAGCAAGCGAAATAAGTAGGGTGTTTTATGAAAACTAAATTTAACGGGTTTGTTATCGAACTTGTGTTGGAATCACCACAAACACCAATGCAACTTATGGCTGATAGTATTTGTGGGTTGACGATTGAGTTACCAGAAACAGGAGCTTTCCACTACTACCCAATTGAAGAAGGTATGAATACTTTACTTTTCAAAATGGATAGAACGACTTCGGTCCCGCCAGAAATAAGCCTGCTAGTTACGGATGAAGATATAAGAAAGCTAAAAGAAATTTCTGTGTTACCTGTGATTGGTTTTTGATGATGAAAATTACTTTAAACGATGACGTTGAATGGACTGATGAAATGGATTCTCTTCTTGGCACTAAACCTAGTGCCGAGCTTGCAGAAGAACTTGGTTTGTGGAAGATCCATGTTGAACAACGAATAAAAGAACTTGGTGTTTCACCATACAGAAACCCTCCGATCCAATGGACGAAAGAAATGGACGCTCTACTTGGTTCTGATACTGATCCAAACGTTGCGGAAAAACTTGGCCTTACCCACCCTAACGCCGTTAGTCATATAGGAAAGCGTAGGAGGGATTTAGGTATTGAAGCGTTTCGAAATCCTTCTGTTGTGCGTCCTTGGACGCCAGAAGAAGATGCGATTCTTGGTACTAAGCCTAATTATGTTGTTGCCGAAGAACTTGGCCGAAACGCATATCAAGTTTCAAAAAGAATGCAAGAGCTGAATATTCCTAAGCTAAGTCAAATTGATCCAGAAGTTGAAAAAAGGCGTCAAGCTGAGAACGCAGAGCAGGATAGATTGAACGCCATTGCTCATAAGAGGTTTATGAGTGAGGGGCTTGCTTTTTGGTCATTGATGTGGCGCGGATATTCTATTACTAAAGCCACCGAAGAGTTGGGAGTTCCGAGATCGAGAGCAAATAAATTGTTTCATGGTTTTAGGAGGTTAGTAAGACACCCCAAGCGGCTTGGTAGGGATATTATGAAGGATGAACCGCTTCATTTGATTGAAGAGATTAGGCGTCGAACGGAATATGAAATAAATCACAATGATTCTTCTATATGGACAGTTTGGAGTGAGTCTTGGCCTGAAATACATGAAGATAAATAAAATGACACAGAATGCTCGTATTTACTTGCGTGTAAGTAGTGATTCACAAGACCTGCAACGCCAGGAGAGGATTATTCAGGATGCTAGGACTGCTGGTTACTATGTAGCTGGAGTGTATCGAGAGAAAGCGTCAGGGGCGCGAGTAGATCGCCCCGAACTGCTGCGTATGATTGAGGACTTGCAGCCTGGGGATGTGGTGATTGCAGAGAAGATAGATCGTATTAGTCGCCTACCTTTGCCGGAAGCTGAAAAATTGATTGACTCGATACGCGCTAAAGGCGCAATGCTTTCTGTCCCTGGAGTTCTAGACCTTTCAGAGCTGGTATCAGACGCAACTGGTGTGGCTAGAGTTGTATTAGAGTCAGTCCAAGAGCTTTTGCTAAAACTGGCTTTGCAAATGGCTAGAGATGATTACGAAGACCGTAGAGAGAAGCAGAAACAAGGTATTGAACTTGCCAAGAAAAAAGGTAAGTACAAGGGAAGAAAAGCTAACCTTAAACAGCATGAACTTATCATTAGATTGCGCCCAAACCATACCATTGAGGATACCGCTCGACTTGTAGGCTGTAGCCAGAGCCAGGTTAAACGAATATGGGGAGAGCACAAAAAACAACTTGAAGATAACAATAAAGGGTAAAAGTGGTATTGCAGCTATTGTAAGCTGCAAAATTGACTTTCGCAGGGAATACCATCCCCATCGCCGTCCAGTTTTGTATCTGGGCAGTTAGCCAAATAAAACTTAGCTTCGGCGCAGGATATCATTTGACTACAGTAAGTTTTACCTGTGCAACTAAATCCCATTTTATCATAGTTAGGTTGTTCATTGGCTGGGTAATGGATAGTTCCATTTGTGGGTGTTGTTAAAAAGTAGATAGCGGAAGCAACCAATAAGATAAAAAAGGAAGTGATGACCCAAGGGACATTGCTTTTAATTGGTTTTATTCCGAGAATTTTTACATTTAAGGCGCTTGGTTTATTGTTGGTACTATCTAATATGAATACAACCTCGTCACCTAGTTTTGGGCGTCTATATCCCTTTTTAAAATTAGATATGTGGACAAAAATATCTCCTTTAAAATTAGATGAACTGATGAATCCAAATCCTTTTTCATCAAACCATTTAGTAACATTGCCTTTCATATAATTTACTTCTATTAATGAATGTTAGTGTTTATTAGCTTATTAGTTTCTAACTCAGGGTGTTCTTTAGCAAACTGTTGAATGTAGCTCAAACCTTGGTGATGTTCTTCGCCACATTTCAAACATATCATTGATTGTGTATCTGTATTGAACACCGAATTTCGGTGTTCACACTTCTTTTTATCGGCCACTAATCCTGCTCCTACTTCGATTGATTTGATGATCTAGCTGAACTCAAATTATTTTTTGGCTTGGTGGGGCCAATGCCAATGACTTCTTTCCAAGGACCCCCAAAACCAATAAATAGGTAAGCAACCGCATTCCCTAGCATTGCCGCTGTTAAGTAAATCCAGATTAGAGCCTCACCGAATTTCTTTGATAGGCTATCCATAGGAAATTGCGTTATTACTAAGTTTTCACAATTTACGGTTTTAGGAATTTCTTCAATGATTTGAATTTCTAGTCGTTCGTCAGCGCAAGATTCAAGATTAATAAACCCTTCTGGAGCGGGGCCTAACGATACAACTTGTCTAATGTTTTCAAAAAAAGAATATGAAAATCCGTCGAGCCCTCCTGTCATTACCATACTTGCCAGAAGGAATGTAAATAAAACGGTAGCAGGTCTGACTATAAAGACTGACAAAGCCAAATTTAACATTCTAAAAATAAACATACTGCCCCTCCTTTTTAGCTTGCTTTGTTGGTGTTATAACCAGGCTTAGAGACGTAAATTGAGCAACCTGGATATGCAGTCGAAATTGCAGTGATAACCCCTTTTAGGTTGATTGTGTCACCCTTATTGAGTTTGTTAGTATCGATGCCTTCACTGCTAACCAAATAGCTGATTTCATCGTTTTTAGTAACGGTAAATGTTTTAGAAAAAGCGTTGTAGGTTGTAAAGTTACTCGCTATCACTCCTTGGACTACAATGCCCTTCCCTACATAAGCTTTTTCTGCTCTGAGTTCATTCTTGCTGGCCTCCTGGCATATTCTTCCCGCAGTGTCTGTCACCATTACAGGTTCTGGGGTCAATCCATCGTTCATTGATGCCATTGATTCATTAAAATCATTGATGCTTTTTTCTAGACCTGCACAGCCTGATAGTAGAGCGATAGACAGTGAAGTGATTGCAAGTTTTTTCATGGTAAATCCTTTTTTGTTTTGATTGGGATGTTTGAAATCATTCGATTTCAAACATCATAATTAATATGAAACCATTTGATGTGATCGCCAGGTCAATAAAATTACATTCGCATACTGCGTTTTTGTGGCTGGTTTTGGTTGAGCTTTTTGTGTTGAGCGATTTCTTTTTCAGCTTCTCGAACTTTAGCCGCTAAAGCTGGGTGTTTTTCACTTTCATTAAGCTTTTTAATGATCGCTTCGGCACGTTCTGTGTTGGGTTTGTCGCCATCAAGTTTTTTTGATGCGTCTTTGGCCATCCAGCCAGGAATTACTCCTTTTTGATTGCTAACAATTGATAACAGTTCTTTTGTTTCCTTTAAAGCAGACATAGTAAACACCTCTTAGTTTTAGTAGGTAGGGACATAGATCATTTCTATATCAACGCGCTGGTTTATTCGCCTTCCTTCTGGCGTCCAGTTTTCTGTTAAATAGTCATCAGCTGAAACGTAGTTGATCATGATTTTCAACGGCGATACACCTTGAGCTACTAGATAATTCCGAGCTGAAACAGCTCTTGCAAGGGCTAGGTTTTCGTCTCGTTTACTTGGTTTGTTAGTGCTTGTTCTACCGTTGATAGTGATCATTGAGGCATCGAGCGCCGTTTCTAGCATTACCTCTGCAACAGGGCCAGGACGAAACCTGGTGCTGCTTTCCCCGAACGATACAGATACCGTTCTCGATACCACATCACGAGTGGCGTTATCGCTATAGTTGTAATCGTTTATTTCAGCGATAGCAGGAACCGTGAAAGCTAAACAACTGAGAGTAATAAAAGTGCAAATTGATTTGCGCATAACTCGATACTCCAAAATCAAAAAAATAAATAACCGGCATTACTCATTGGGATTCTTATAAGCCAGAGTGCGCCGAGGTGTAATGGATAGAAAGCGTAAAAAGCCCAACGAAGGCGGGGAACTTTAAGATCAAACATTGTGGAACTAACCAGGATAGGTAATGCGGCCAGCGCCCACATATTGCCATTGATAAAACCAAGGGAAGAACATGCTAGGAGTGCTATCCCAGCTGTATAAATCGAAGGCTGTTTTGAATAAGACCATACAGCCAATCCGAATAGCATTGCGGGCCACCAAAATTCGACAGAGGTTCCAGCATTTATGAATACTAAAAAGGCAAAGATGAACTGCTTTTTCTCGATAAAGTATGCAGTGGCCGTAATCGCTAAAAGTGTGAACAGAATGTTTAGCGGCCACCAACCCCCGTAAACAGTCCCTAACGCCATGAAAGGAACGGAGGCAATAATCCCGAAGGTAGCGAGACGTTTCATTGTTCGGCCATAAACACCGCGCTCAAGTTGCCCTGGTCTAGCAAGGTTATACGCCAAGACAAAAACAAATATTGGCATTGCAAGTCGGCCCGCTTCAAATAGATAAGGTAAAGTGCTATTGAAGAGGTATTTATTAACATGATCGCCAGCCATTAAAATGAGGCCGAGTAATTTTAAACCTTCAATTGTGCCGTTCGAAATAACTAACTTAGGCATGGTTAAAACTGGTTTTTGGTGAGTTGTAGAAGTATTCATTACCTTGCCTTATTAATTAAACGTTATCGTTCTAGGGACGTAACCTTTTGCTTTGAAGGTATTATCACTCCCCTTTTCTTGGCGTTCAGAACGGTTATATTTCACTTCGATTTGTGCTGCTTCCTCTAACACTTTTTGCATCTTATTGCTGTCAACTGGTGTCTTTCCTCCGTGGGCTGTCACATCAACAGTGGTAAAGTTTGCGTCCAGCCAATCAGCCCACTTGATCGCTTTTTTCATCAAGTCAGCACGATAAATTTGATTATATTTTGGCGTCCTTGAATGGTAATTTGCCGCTCTAGTCCAAAGGTCGCCTGAGTCTTTTAGGATATGGCCGCGAAGTCGCCATGCAGCGAGGTCGAAAGGGTAGCAGCCGGACGCTGCTACATGATCTGCGGTAATTCCATACTTTTTAAGATCGCGTAGGTAGGCAGTATTAAACTGCATAAAACCAACGTCATGCGTACCGTTTGAGTTTTTAACCCACTGTCCTGGTTTACCTGATTCTTTTTCGGCCACAGCCAAAACAATGTTGGCAGGTACTTCATATTTAACAGCGGCAGAAATAGAGCACACAACGCGCTCTTGTTCTAATGGGGGCATATCTGCAATAAACGGTAGCATGACGATTTTCCTTACCAATAGTAGGTTGGCCCAGCCAACTCGTTTTCTATGTAAACCTCAGCGAATCGCTCAGTTCTAGTGCAACCTTTCGGGTTTCGATAACCGTCTCTATCACGGTAACAACGGGTCCCTTGGATGTATTGGTCTGGAACATGATCCCAGCTCACGCATTCGTCATGGTCACGACGAGAACGCCACCTTGTGCAAACTCGGTGTGCTGGAACGAACGCAGCGTAACCATGTTTTGATGACATGTGGCTACCGCTTCCCGATGGTGGGTTGACGGCACATGATGTAAAGCTTGGTAGTGGAGGTTTGAATTTTTTAATGCGTTTCTTCAATGCTTTTTTTGCATCCCCACACCCACTAGGAAAGCCTGTAGGAAGACATAGCCAAATTGCACATTCATCTTGTGAAGCTGCTTGAGCGGGTGCATTAAAGGTAAGAGCAACAGTAAAGAGGCCAAGCCCAACCAGTAGTTTTCCCGCTTGTTTTTTTGCCTTTATCATCTTTAATTTCTCCTTGTTAAGCTGATTTGTTTTTGTTTACGAAGCTAGCCACTTCGGCTTTACGTTCTTGTTGGCGCTCTTGCGCATAAGAAACATATTCGCCCACATCAAACGTGTTTCGGTCTGGATTGCTTTCTTGCCAATCGGCATGTGATTGGCGCGCCTTGTCCTGGTCCTCGCTTGAGAGTGCATCGAAGCCGCCTGTTTGGTTGATCCAACCACTATCACCGCCACTTAGGCTGTTATTGTCGAAGGAGGGGGATTCTCCACTATCTGAACTATCGTTATTCTCGTTACTATTGGAGTCGCTACCCTGCCCCTGTGCTTTAATAGCAGCAGCAACTTTGCCACCTGCGGTGTCGCTGACGCGCTGCATAGCTTTTGATTTCACGTTGTCTGCTTTAGCTTTGGCAACTGAACCGATGCCTTTCGCCAGGTTTGCGCCTGTGTCGGCTGCTATGCGACCAGCTTTGCTTGCACCAGCCATGAAACCGCCCGCTTTAGCTGCACTGCTTGAGCCAGTGTCGCCATTGCTAGAGCTATCAGAGCTGCTTGAGCCAGTGTCGCCATTGCTAGAGCTATCAGAGCTGCTTGAGCCAGTGTCACCATTGCTAGAGCTATCAGAGCTGCTTGAGCCAGTGTCACCACCGCCAGAGCTATCAGAACTTGAGAAACCTGCCGCTTCCGAGAAAGGTGTGTCACCATTGCCAGCCTCGCCACCTCCTGCGCTGCTTTCAGACCCGCCTCCGCTCATGGCGTTACTTAAACTAGACATAACATCTGTGCCATTTGATACGTTTTCGTTAGCTTTGCTGAACGCGGCCATAAGTGCTTGAGCGCCACCCGCCATATTGGAAGCTGCTGCCCCCATAGCTGCACCACCAGTTGCGGCAGCGGCCATTGCCATACCAGCTGCGCCCAAAGCTGCACCTGCACCCATGTTCCCAATACCAGCACCACCGACACTTGCACCTGTAATGACTCCCGCTATGAGTGCAGGAACTTTATTTGTCAGGACTAGAAGAATGACAGCAACAATTAGCATCACCCCCATTTCTTTGAGGCTAATACCTTCACTCATGGCTAAGTAATAATCATCGAGGAACGTTTTACCAATACCCACGATAAACACCATAGACATTAATTGAGCGCCAACACCTAATACGGTTTTGTAGTAGTTAATCGCCATATCAGAGGTCCAGCGGGAACCGCCAAAACCTAAGAAGAACACACCGCCATACGCCAATATCCAACCAGAGCAAAGCAGTAACAGCATATTGACGCCAATTAACGCCAAGATAACGAGAATGACGGCCCCTATCGCTAACCCTGCAAATGAATCGGCGGGGGACCAGACAGATGATTGATCTACAACTTTCATGAATATTTCAAAGCCGATATCAACGATTCCAGAAGGGGATAAACCCATACCTAAACCAGTAGCGTTCCCCGCTAACTTTCGTAAGGAGTCATATATATCTGATGCGAAATTAGGACCGTTTTGGAGTAGCCACCAAAAGAAGCCTGTAAACACAGTGAATCGGATAAATTCAGCAAAAAATTCACCTAACCCTGCTTGGCGTATAGCCATAAGGCCGAACGTCCATACCAGCGAAATAACAGCTAAGGTCCAAAATAGCCAAGTTGCGGCGTCTACAATAATAGAGGCCCAAGAGGATGCGGCAGATGCGTAGCGATTAAGTACATTATCGAGTAAGCCTGCATTGTCGATAGCTGCATGAGCTGGGGCGGCAATCAAAAGCGCCAACCAGACGATAACAGGCAGAGCGAATTTTAGACTGGCTGGCAGTTTCATATTAATTCCTTACCATTCGTTTTTAGGGCTAGGTTTAAATTCACCGTCACGAGGGTTGCTACGGCGTAGACACTTGGTTGCAAACTCTTTCTGTGTCTCTTGGTTCTCAATTTTTTTGATGTTGCCGATTGAACAATTAATATCATTCACTTCCGGCATCGGTTCATCACCACATCCGGTTAATAGGGCCGTCAATATGACGGCTCCTATTGCTTGTAATTTCTTAGATTTCATCATCATCCTTACCATGAACGCGCTGGACTATCTCTGTAGCTGCCTTTTCGCAGTTGTTCAGATGCGGCTTGCTGCTGCGCTTCTCTATCTGCTACAACCTGCATACGTGTTGCTACGGCGTTCTGCTGAGCAATCAGTAATCCACGGATTTGTAGTAGTTGGTTGCTTTGGTTACTAGCTAGTTGGTTGGCGTAACTAATGGCTTCTAGCTGGCCTTGTGCCCCTTGTGCTGATGACTGGAGGCGTTGCAGCTGTCTAGCATCGGCCTTGATATTGTCCTGCTGCTTTTCTAAACCCTTAAACAAAGCGTCATTAGCTTTTTTTTGAGATTCAGACGCCAAGCGACGATTTTCATTCATTGCTGTCCACTCAGCATCACTACAGCCAGCACTAGAGAAGCAAGGAGAGCTGCGGTAATACGCAACGTCTTGGAACTTACCAAGATAACGATCTAGGCTGCCAAGTTGGTTTTGGTAGTATTCAAGCGTGTTCGTTGCTTGTACTAAGCTATTAATCGTTGATTGCGCTTGGTCCCAGATATAAGCAGCTGGGGCCATTGTGTTTTGCAGCATGTTTTCGTACTGCTGGAGCTGTGTTTGATACTGCTGAATCTGTTTAGCTGTTTGAGCTACCGATTCCATTGCTGACATGACATTTTGAACCAAGTTGCCACCGTCAATTACAGGGATACCTGCTTGTGCTGGTTGTGTTATTAGAGAGCCTACTGAACCTGTTGCCATTGCAAAAACCAGTGCAACTTTAGCGGCTAAAATATTTCCTTTTGCTTTCATTTCGCTATCTCCTGACGTTAGTAATCAAATGAGCTATATGGCTTAGAAAAAGTCATGTCTTTAGTGACAATGACGTTAAAGCGATAACCTGGGCGAATTTCCAAAGTCGGGGCGATGTTCATGTTTTTTCTGATCATCTCAACTGCTACTTGTCCTAGCTGTTGGCCTAGTGCTTCACTCAGTGCGTCACTAGCACGTTGACGGTCGCTGCCTTCGCTGCTGTTGTCGTTGTCTTGGCTCAACGTGATACCTGCTGTGATACCCGACATTAAGAAGGCCGAACCAAAGATGCGTAGATAGTGGT
The DNA here is from genome assembly GCF_033337375.1 of Vibrio sp. YT-17. Lineage (NCBI taxonomy): Bacteria > Pseudomonadati > Pseudomonadota > Gammaproteobacteria > Vibrionales > Vibrionaceae > Vibrio > Vibrio sp. YT-17. The sequence goes on along the minus strand of NZ_JAWOQP010000031.1, from coordinate 17,560 downwards.
TGTTTACTTGGTCGTGGAAACCTGAATAACCAGCTGAATCCGCACCTGGCATTGAGCCAATATCCATAGCTTTACCATCGGGGAAGATAATTCGTTGCCAAGCAACTAAGACACGCTCTTGTCCGTAAGCTACATCACTGGAGTAAGAACCAATGAGGCGCGAACCTTGCGGAATCAGTAAATGGCTACCTGTCGCGGTATCAGATACGTTCTGTGACACTTGAGCCATAATTTGGCCTGGAAGGTCTGAATTGATACCAGAAATAAGCGTTGCAGGAATCACAAAGCCAGCTCTCAATTCGAAAGGTGAACGAGGTGCTTGCATTTGAGAATTAAGTTGCCAACGGTCCCCACCATCACTGTCAAATTGCCCGTACCCGCTGCCACCATCTTGAGCAGAGGTTTGCATGAGCATTGGTGCGCTGTTCGATGAACGGCCACCGCCCCCACCCTTACCAGTCATATTCTGGATTTGGGCTAATCGTTGTTGGTAAACCGCGTTAGGGTCAGTGCTGCGGTTCGCTGTTAGTTGACTACGAACACGCGCAATTTCTGCGAGCATTTCTTGACGAGTTTCAGGGCGATGGCTTGGAGCTGGAGTTGAGCTTCCGCTTCGCGGTGCTACAGCTTGTACGCCAGTTCTGGCGCTCACAGCTTCTTGTAACATTTGAAGCTTAGCCATACGAATACGCTGAGCTTCATCATCCATTTCAGGACTGTTCAACGTTGGGTTTTGTGGCGGCATTGGAGGCAAGTCTGGATTTGCAGGACGAGCCACCGTTACTGCTTCTGCTGCGGGTTTATCTTCTGGTTCTTGAATGGCTTCATCCAAATTAGGAACAGAAGGAGGCAAAGCAGCGGGAATAAAACCATCCTCTTGAGTGCCTGCAATTTCATCGGCAAACATTGATGTATTGCCCGCTAACTCTTTCGGTCCATCTGCGGGTGCATTTTGTTGCTCCGAGCGGTCTGCGGCTACTAGCATCATTACCAATAGGAATGAACCAAGCACACCACCTAGAATCATCATTGGACGGTTGTTAACACGGCGAACACCAGTCTTTTTAGACATATCACCAGGTGAAGCGTCAGGAGACATTTGATCGTTTTTATCGCTCATATCGAATTACTCCTTACGGACCCAATAGCCCACAGGAACAACAGTGCCGTTTTCTTGGGCGTAGGGACGAGTGATTGACTCATTGCCTACCATTACAGTTACACGGTACATGTTTGTGCCAGAGAACTGATCAAACACGTAATAGATAGGCAATCCAAAACCTTGCTGAACTGGCGGCTTAGTTTTTACTTCTGGCGCTGATTCATTAGGTCGAGAATTTGTTTGTTGTGCCGCTTTCGCGGATTCTGGATCAAACTCCAAGAGGGCGTAGCCTTTGTCTCGTAGACCTCGAACTAACGCAGAACCAAAAGCGTCAGGAGTCGCCTGTTTGATCTCAAAGCGAGTTTTAGCAGGTGGATACAATGAGGTGATTTGCTCAATAGTATCGTTTGCTATTTTTTGTTGATTTAATCCAGCTGGGTTTTCAACAAAGTTGCCGTAAGGGGTGTGCGATGCACACCCAACCAGTGCTAGGGAAAAAATCGCAGTGGCAAGTAGTTTACGCATGATTATTTGCCCCCTTTAGTAATGGTGATTTTGTCCTGGCGGCTACCAACACCAGAGATAAGAATTGCCTTTTTAAACACCGTATCAACGATGTAGCGATCACCTTGAACGCGATAGTTAACCATTTCAGTTTCAGGGTCGCTAAACCACCCGCCGTCATTTCGAACGACTAATAGAGTTGGTGCGTCTGCTTGCTGCATGGCTTTTGGCATTTGAATGATGGTCTTTTGGCCGTCATTGAATACACGGACAGGTTTCCAAGCTGCCGAGCCAGAAACTTGATAATCAAAAGACAAATCGCCTAGATATTCGCGTGTAGAAGGAATCGTATTATCTTCACGATGTTGACGTTCGCGGGTACGAACCGTTTCCCATTTAGCTAAAGCATCTTCGGGATATGTGAAAGACACTTGAGGCATGTATTCTTTGCGGTGTGAACGCAAGCGAATGTGATAAACACGGCGGTCTGTAGTGACGACTAAACTTGTTTCTAAGCCCACATCGAGCGGTTTAATGATCAAGTGTTGTGTTTCTGCTGACCCTGTACCGGAGATTGCTGGCTCTACATTCCAACGAGCGGTATCGCCCAATTGAATTGAGTTGACGTATTCACCAGGTTGTAAGGCAATGTCACAAACTTGTAGAACAGCACATACAACACTTGGAGATTGCGCCCCAAATACGAACTGTATTGAGCCGTTGCGGCCAGAGAACGGACGAATACCGCCATTACTATTACCCGCTTGCCATTTTTTAGCGATAGACAAGGCTTGACGTTCTTGTTGCGTTAATGTTGGGTTATTGTTTGAAAAAAACTTATCTTCTAGCCCGTTCGCATTGGCGATGTTTGCTAGAGAAGGCACTAACAGCGCAGTGCCAAGAATTACAGCTGATAATTGCTTGTTCATAGGTTTAAGCCTCGTAATCATTGAAGGCGTGACCAAGAGAAGTCACGAACGTAAATACCCAGGGGGTTATTGCGCATCTGTTCTTCTGTGGTCTGCGTTGAAGTATCTGCGGTGTAAACGGTAACTAATGCACGCATTAAAGCGGGTTCACCTTGCTTGACACCTTGGCGGTCACGTACTGTTTCCACCCAATCGACTTGCCACGTTGACGGTGTTTGCGGCATGACTGATTTAACATCAATACTTACCATCACCTTCGCGGCGCGTTTGAATGGACTTGAATCCGCGCTACCGTTTAGCCATTCATTCATTTTTATTGTTGCTGAATCCTTTGGTGATAAGTGGGCGTAAACACCAAAAACAGCTTTACGTTGCAAAGCTACGTCTGGAGACACTAAACGAGCGTTTTCAATGAATTTTGAAACCGTTGCGCCCATAACTCGCGGGTCAGCAGTAGATGAAGCGGTGACTGGTCCTGCGGCCTGAGATTGGCCTAGTTTGTCTACTTCAACGACATAGGGGATAAACTTTGATTGACTGCCAATGTTAATCACGCCCCCAACAGCGGCCAGCGCAATTAATAGGGATAAAATCCCCACAACTTGCCAGGTCTGCTTTGATGAAACCACCGAACCCACATGTTCGTTCCAAGTACGACGAGCTGTTAGGTAAGGGTTTTCAGTTTCTTCTTGGCGTTTAACTTGTTTTGTCTCTTTTTCAGCAGTTTCAGGTTCAGATTGATAACCTGGTGCGGGCTTTTTGAATACCAACCCTTTTAGTTTTTCGGATAAGCTCATTACGCCGCCTCCAAGTAGTTGTTAATGTTTATGCCTCGGCTTGACAGCCATTCATCAACCCATTCATCACCATACTTGGCTTCAAGTTGTTTGATGATTGCAATAGATTCCTTGTCGGAAGCACCCACAAACGACAATGCAAGTGGGCCAAGAGCTAAGTCATATAGACGGCGGCCATTTTCCGAAACATAGTAGTATTGACGTTTAGGAACTGCGGTCGCCAAAATCTCAATTTGGCGGCTATTAAGTCCCATTCGACGATAGAGAGCCGCTGTATCTTCATCACGCGCATACACGTTAGGAAGGAATATTTTGGTTGCAGTTGATTCGACAATAACGTCTAGGATTCCTGAGTTGGCCGCATCGGAAAGACTTTGTGTTGCCATAAGAACCAGACAATTCGCTTTACGAAGAACTTTGAGCCATTCGCGGATTTTTTCTCGGAAAGCAGGATGACCAAGCATTAGCCATGCTTCATCGAGAATGATTACAGACGGTTGGCCTTTAAGGCTGCACTCAATACGACGGAACAAGTAAAGCAATACAGGTAAGGCAAATTTCTCACCCAAGTTCATCAGTTCTTCGATTTCAAATGTTGTGAAATCAGTTAATGACAATCCATCTTCCTCGGAGTCCAATAGATGACCCATAGCACCATCTACCGTGTATTGGCGCATTGCTTCACGAATAGTTTCGTCCTGAATTGTCAGTGAAAACTCAGACAATGTTCGAGCGCCGCTGTCGTGCATACTTTGAATTGCGTTGCCAATCTCGTTGCGTTGAGCTGGAGTTGTAATAACCCCATTTAACGCCAAGATGGTATCAATCCACTCCATCGCCCATGCGCGATCTGATTTTGACTCTAGGAATTGCAGAGGACAGAACGCTAGACGGTCATCGTCTGCGCCAACAGCGAAATGCAGCCCTTTAACAGCCTTAGTTAATGGGTACATAGACATACCCTTATCGAAGGCGTAAATAGACATTCCTTTGTATCGACGTAGTTGAGCAGCAATCAATGCCAAGTGTGTTGACTTACCTGCGCCAGTTGGACCAAACATAAACGTATGACCCAAATCGCGAACGTGTAGGTTTAACCTAAACGGAGTAGAACCACTTGTTACACAGTGCATTAGAGCTGGTGACAATGGTGGATACATTGGACATGGGGCCTTTGCTGAACCAGTCCAGATAGTGCTAGTCGGAAGCAGGTCAGCCAGATTCATAGTGTTAATCAATGGACGACGAACGTTTTCTACTCCGTGGCCTGGTAGGCTTCCCAAGTAAGCATCTAAAGTGTTGATTGTTTCAGTTCGAGCGGCGAACCCAAGGCGGTTTACTGACTTTTCTACTTGGCGCGCTGACTGTTCTAGTCGGTCGCGGTTTTCGTCCATGAGAACCACTACGCTTGTGTAATATCCCGCAGCCACTAACCCGCTATTGATTTCAGCAATTGCGGCCTCTGCATCTTGGACCATTGATAGTGCGTCTTGGTCTACAGTACCGTTATTAGTGTTAAAGACTTGATCAAAGAAACCCCTAATCTTCTGACGCCATTTTTTACGGAACTTGTCTAAATGTTTTAGTGACTCGTGTTGGTCCATAAAAATGAATCGTGATGACCAACGGTATTCAACAGGTAATTCAGCAAGTGCAGAAAGTATTCCTGGGTGTGACTCCATAGGAAAACCTTCAATTGCTACAACCTGAACAAACTTGCGCCCCACTTTGGGAACCACCCCGCCCCACATTTCTTGCCCGCCTAGATACGCATCCATGTACATCGGATTGCTAGGCAACACGACTGGATGTGTAAGGCCAGTAATGCAGAACTGTAACCAACCCAAAAAGTCATCGTGAGTGATAGTTGTTCCATCTTCATTAGCAACTTTGTTGCCTCGCAAACGAGTTAGTTTAACTGCGCTTGATAGGCGGTTTTCAATTGCGGTAATTTCGCGCTTGAATTGATGAATTAAGCCCTTTGTTCGTTCTTTTTTACCAACAATTTCAGCATCATCATCAAACATAAGTTCAACAAACTTACGCTGAGCTAATACTGGTGGGAACCAGGTTAGAGTGATAACAAAATACCCCTCATACATGGTCCCCAACCCTTCGAAAAGTTGGCGGCGTTCTTCATCAATAGCAGCTGAAATTTTGTCTGGAAACGCAGAAACATTACGCTCTGAATAGTTTGGTGATGGACGGCGAACCGCATCAACATGAACCATCCAGCCACTACCCAGGCCCGAAAGGGCCTGGTTTATACGGAAGGAAACCATTTCGCGTTGTGCTTCGGTACTGCTTGCGTTGTCTTCTCCCTTGTAAATCCATGACGCCATAAATGCGCCGTTTTTACATACCACTACACCATCATCGACAACGGCTGCGTAGTTAAGCAAATCGGCCAATCCTGCGTCTTTGGAACGATGCTTTTTCAACTTCAATTCAGCATCAACCGCACGAATACGGGAAAATAGGATTAGTAACAACAAAGCACCGAAGCCAGCAATGGCGAATGAAATAGCTTGAATCATCATTTGTATTGCTTCCCTTGGCTTGATGTATTTTCACGGAAGGGCGTACTACGCGCTGGGTAGTAAGCTTTGTATATGCGGTGTCTCAGATACACATGGCGCAATTTAGGATCTGACTTAGCCATGAGTCGGCACACAAAAAGTGCGCCGAACCAAAGACAAACACCGAACACTGTTGCCCTGATTTCTTGAGCACTAAAAATTAGTGCCGCAGCGAGCAATCCTGAGAACATCACAAGCTCACGATCCCCGCCCATGAACAAGTTCTCTCGGTTGCCAGCTCTACGAATGGGGATCGTGCGCAAAGCCATAATTAAGCCGCCTGTACACCGTCAACAACACGAGAAACCGCACCGCCAACTTGGTTAATAACAGCATCGCTAAGTGCAGCAATTTCAGCACCACGACCAAAGAACGTAGACATCATGTTTTGCGCACCAACAAGCATCGCCATAACCAATACAAGGAAAATCAGTGTGCGGAAGAAGGCATTTAGTTCACCACCAAAGATCAAAATACCGCCAGCTACAACGATACCAATCATTGAAAGAGCGAATGCCACAGGGCCAGTAACAGAGTTACGAAGGTTAGTTAGCCAGCTTTCGTAAGGAAGTGAACCGCCAGTGCCTTCTGATGCCATTGCAGGTTGCAGCGCCATTGCTAAGAACATCAACGCAAAAAAGCCCAGGTAGAACATTGAAGTGCGGTCGAATCGGATTTTTGATAGAGAGAATTGCATTTGTATAACTCCTAGATAGTTTTGTTTGATAAAGTTGTGGTCAGGTATTGACCGTCTTGATAACCGGACACTTCGATAATTTCTTCGACGGCCCTAGTGTTGGTTTTCTTGTTTTTGGCGATATACACCAACGCATGAACCGCCTCGCCTATAAACGGTTCAATTGGGTCTGGTTTTTTAGGGTGCATTGATATAAGGAACTTAAACCTCCCAAGGCCACTAGAAGGACCTTTGTTTGCGTGTATCGTGGCAACGCCACCTGGATGACCTGTATTCCAAGCCATTAACAAATCGAGAGCTTCTGGACCACGTACCTCACCGACTAGAATTCGGTCAGGGCGCATCCTTAATGCGGTTTTTAGTAAGCTGGTCATATCGACCGTTTCGGAGGTGCGATACTGAACATAGTTCTTTGCAGCGCACTGAATCTCGCTGGTATCTTCAATGATGATGAAGCGGTCATTAGGGAATTGTTCAACGGTTTCGCGGATAATAGCGTTTGCCAGAGTGGTTTTACCGGAACCGGTTCCCCCCACGACAAGAATGTTTTTCTTTTGTGAAATGATATTCACCAAAGCATCTTTTTGAGCTTCGCTCATAATTCCGCTTTCAACATACTGGTCCAGAGTGAAGATGCTCACTGCCTTTTTACGTATGGCAAATGATGGACCCTGCCCGACAGCTACAGTTTCTAGTTGTCCTGCAAAGCGAGAACCATCTAAAGGAAATTCAGCCTCTAGTTTTGGAGTGTATGCAGTAACTTCTTTGCCGTGAAAGCCTGCTACGGTTTCGATAATAGCTCGGCCTTGAGCTGGTCTAAGTGTTGCTATGCACTGCATATCCTCACCTAGCTTTTCTACCCACACGGTGCCGTCTGGATTAAGCATCAACTCAACGGTTTTTGGATCATTAAAGATTGCTAGTAGTTCAGGACCCATATCCCTTTCTAGCTTCCTTTTTGCTCTGTCTTTTACTGAGCCTGTAGGTTCTTTAGGTTGCATTCAATTGCCCTTACCTTCGTTATATTGCGGTAAATCCGTTTCTTGGAGCATACGATATACCGAAATTAACGCATGTGCAACTAAACACAACAAAAGAATTTAAAGAAATTTACTTTTTGCCTTGCGATTGAGACGTCACGCGACCGCTATCACGTTTTGATTGGTAGATAACCTTTTTTAAAACAAGGGTAAAACTAGAGTGAGTAGCAAGAAGGAGGTTTTATTTGAAAGGATGCTAAATTTAGCAGCTAAAATTTAGCCGCTAAAATATTAGTATTAGGATGGAAATTATTTGCTAGAGGAATTGAGCTGACGGAGCTTTATTCTGGTTTCTTCGCCCCATTTCTTAACCTGGAATGCTTTGTGCTCAGGTAAGATAACAGAAACCCTTTCGTAGCCAGGAGGAAGGCTACTTGCTACTTTACAACCTGCTAAAGCTTCGAGAGATTCTTTATTAAGGTCTGTAGATTCCAATAGAAGTGGTAACGGCGTTTCAAGAGCTGTCGCTATCGCTTCTAGTACCTTCAATGAAGGATTTGCATTCCCCGCTGTTAAATCAGATAAGAACGATATAGATACGCCTGATCGCTCTGCTAATTCTGATTTAGTCATGTGCCGTTCATCTAAGATTTTTAGCACATTGGTAAAAAAAATGTAGTTGTACACCAACTGCCCCTCTTTAGGCCAATTTTAGCCGCTAAATTTTTTGACTCAACATTAAAGTATAGCTATACTCCTTTTCGTAATAACGAAAGGATACTCTACCATGAGTTACAATTAATTTCAGTTTATCGAACATCTTACCCGCGATACGAACTTTATTCCTAGTGAAAATAATAGTGGTCGTGCTGTTTTTGATCTAGCCGTCACAAGTATTTGCAGAAAAAGATGAAAACCGAAAGGAAGAAATGACTCATTCCCGTATTAACTTATTTGAAGTTATCGCTTTGTTTTTAATACGGGAAACCTAGTACAGCCTTGATTTTAAAAGCAATACTATTGAGTATTTGAACACTAAGACCCAAAGAGGTCAATAAGGTTTATGACCCCTCGGAGATTCGAGGATCATTATCGGAGGGCTTAAAATGGCATCAAAGGATGAGCAGGAATATACCAAAAAGCTAATTCAAGGCGGTATAGAACCAGTACGAGCAGCAGAAATTGCAAGTAAAACCGTTTATCATAGTAAAGAGTCAAAACGCCAGGAAGTAATCGAACCAACTGGAGGAACGATCAGTTTACCTGGTATCCCTGAATCATCTCCCCTGCCGTTACATGCCAAAACCTCCACAAACAGCAAGGCAATATCCATGACCGAATCCAAAAAAACTGGGCGAAATAAAGATGCTACCAAAGCCCTAGCTGAAAAGGTTAACGAGGCAAAGAAAACTGCGCTGCTTCAACATACCAAGCAGGAAATGAAGGACGCCCAACTATCGCTATTTGATATTGCTCCTTGGGGCGACAACATGAGGGCGCTACCTAACGATTATGCCCGCTCGGCCCTTTTTACGGTTAGAAATAAACGTGTTGCAAGAAAGGCACTGCAAAACGAGCCGATTTATAGCATTGGTGATACGAAAATAACATTTACAGGCGTTGAACTAAGAGCTGAGGACGACGAGCTAATCTGGCAACAGGTTATGGAATACTCTAAACGTTCTCCGCTTGGGGAGCCTATCTCATTTACGTTCTACGAGCTGTGTAAGGATGTAGGGTGGTCTATCAATGGCCGTTATTACAAAAAGGCCGAGGAATGTCTGTCTCGTTTGCAGGCGTCAGCAATGCAGTTTGAGTCAAATAGAATAGGCCGTCTTGAATCATTGTCTCTAATCAGCCGCTTTAGAGTGTTGGACCGAGGAAAAAAAACCTCTCGATGCCAAGTTATGATTGATGAAGAAATGGTAGTTCTCTTTGCTGGTGATCATTATTCCCGTTTCATTTGGGACAAGTACAGAAAGCTATCACCAATAGCACGCAGAATGTTTGATTACTTTTCCACGCACAAGGAGCCATTTCCGATCAAGTTGGAGAATTTCCGATTAATGTGCGGTTCTGAATCTACTAGGCCAAAGAAATGGCGTGAGCAAGTGAGTTCAGCATGTGAAGAACTTAGCGAAAGCGATCTTGTTAGCCATGCTTGGGTAGCGGAAGGAAAGCTTTTCTGTAGAAGAACTCCTGCTAAAGATGAAAGCTAGTGTGAATAACAGCGGGAAAAAGTGAGTCACGTTGACACTTGAGGGGCGTTTATTGACATTTGAGGGGCAAATCACATGGCGCTGTATTGACACTTGAGGGGCTTTTCACGTTCAGCCCCTTTTCTTGGCGTTCTAACCTAGCTTTAGCTTATCTTTTGCCCTATTTATCCACACTTTTTAACGAATTTCTGTGGATAACCCTGATTTTATATTGACATTTGAGGGGCGCAACTATTGACACTTGAGGGGCGCAACTATTGACACTTGAGGGGCCAACTATTGACACTTGAGGGGCCAACTATTGACATTTGAGGGGCCAAGCATTCCCCGCTTTCCTTTAAAAAACAAAACATTATAGTCGATTTCCTCACCCTCTAACCTCTCTTAACCTCTTTATAAACCATAAATATAACCAAATTTATAACCTGGCCTTACGGCCCCCGAAGGGGGACACCCCCTTCTCAATCCCTCCCGGACGCAAGCGTCCTCCCATCCCCCAGGGGCAAGCCCCTCGGACGCAAGCGTCCTTCACCCCTAGGGACGTGCTCTTACGCTGCGCTATGCCCAAAGGGGCAAGCCCCTCTGGACTCCCATTTGTCTACTCCTGCAAATGCTATAAGAACTCAGATCCCTAGAAAATCTGTACTCGCTTGAAGTATGTAAGGTTTTAACGCCAAGAAGAAGGGCGGAAATTTCCGAGTCCATAAACAGCCCCTCAAGTGTCAATAAAGCCCCGTGGTTACTGGCTTTGACGATTATCTGACCGCTTCATCAATAGCTATTCACAAAAAACTCACTGAAAAAGATACGGTTACTCCAAGAAGGGAGCTGATATTGAGATCTAATAAGCCCCTCAAATGTCAACAAAGCCCCGTGGTTACTGGCTTTGACGATTATCTGACCGCTTCATCAATAGCTATTCACAAAAAACTTACTAAAAAAGATACGGTTACTCCAAGAAAGGAGCTGAATTGAGATCTAATAAGCCCCTCAAATGTCAACAAAGCCCCGTAATTACTGGCGTTAAAGGCAATATGCAACTTGACAAGATAGGGCAAAATGCCCTATTATATATTCGAAGGCCGGACATATCGTCAAGGTCAAAACCGGAGAATTTCCGATGACAATTTACACATACACTTCTGATCTAACTCGCCCTCTTTGCCCTACTTGTGGGAACCCTGTTCCTCAAGATACTGACACACCTGATACCCCTTGGAATGGCACTTGTTCAGCTGGTCATTCATTCACATTCCAGCTGGAAGACGATGTGATTTATGTTTACGACGATGAAGGAACGCTAGATAGTGCGAACGTTGCTGAATTTGGCTGTGAAGTTGAAGCAGCCCTAAGTGTCATTGATAGCCTAATCGAGTGGACTAAAAAAGATGCTCATAATCACTATGACAGCAGCGATATTGAAGCACATTTGACTGAGCTTAATACGCTAAAGTTGGACGTTAAGAGTCTTGCTGTCGAGGTTTCAGAGCCTATTTGGTACCAAACTAACCTTGGATTTACCTTTGGCGTTAAATAAATAACCTTAAAGTGGCCAGTATAGTTATTTATGACTATGCTGGCCGCAGCGGTATAGTCATAAATATCTATACTCGATTGGATGGTGATATATTTTTCAATAAGTTATGTTTTTTTTGTTGACTGGATAGGGCAAAATGCCCTATTATATATCGTGAAGGCCGGACATGTCGTCAAGGTCAAAACCGGAGAGTTTCCGATGAATGTTACAGTTAAAGAGTTTCGCAATTCAGTTGATCACCTTTTTAGAATGGTAAATGTTGATTACCATTCCTGCGTAGGCCATCAAGAGGTTGGCTACTGGATCGAGCGAACAGAGAGAGTCCTAGCTACGGTTCGTGTGCTTGAATGTAAAAGGGCTAAACCAGTGGACCGTGAAGAACACGCCAAAAGCCTAGAATCAGCTGAGCGTCGCTTGGTTCAAGCGAAAGAAAAAAAGCAGTTGCTTGAAGCAAGGATAAAACCATCAAAAGCAAGCCTAACACTTTGTATTAATTAACAAAAAAGCCCGACAAAAGTCGGGTTTTTTTTTATTTATTGCTTGACCAGATAGGGCAAAATGCCCTATTATGTATTTCGAAGGCCGGACATATCGTCAAGGTCAAAACCGGAGAATTTCCGATGAATGCTACTACTGAAATCACACCTATTGTTGCAACTAAGGTTGCGCTGTCAGACCGTCTAAATTTCTACCCTACTTTCTTTGGATCTCGTTTCATGATGCGAGGAGAAGCCTATGTCATGGGTTATCTTGGGAAGTTTTCAGACGAGTATAACGGTGGATATTGGGACTTCTACACCCTATCAAACGGCGGCTATTACATGGCTCCAAGTTTGGATACCACTCTTTTCCTTGAAATATCTGGCAACTGGTTTTCAGGTGAAATGACCGATGATGCTGCTGGCATTGTGGCAACCTTGTTCGCTCTTGGTCAATTGGCCGGAGAATGCGAGGGAACAGCACTAGGGGATAGGTTTATAACGCTTTACCACTTGCTGAGAGACTTTGCCAAGGAGCATAAAGAGTCATCCCTTATTCTCCGCGCTATCGACTAATAAAGTGTGCCCTGGTGATTGCCAGGGCAATTTTGCAGGTTGTAATTATGATGTATGAAAACAACGAACGTGAAGAAAGCGCAGCTAAACTTGCAGCGAGTATGCCAGCTGGCCGTGATGACTTGCTTAGTTTGGCTCTCAAAGTAGTAGATGAAATACATAGTTCTGTTTTGGCGTCCGATAATACCTTGGCTAAGAAAGCAATAGATAAATATCAAGCTGTTATTTGGAAGCTCAACGGCGGTCGTTTTTTTGGTTGTGCTAATGGCGATGACTCGCCAGCGGCTATTGTCGAGGATTTTTGTTGCGCGAAATCTGGTGATGTTCCTAAATGGGGGCAATCAGGTAAATTCGTAGTGATTGTGGATGCGATTCGGGTTCTTGTAGAGTTTGGTAGTTTGGGGAGCTGGGGAAATACTCATTTCGAATTCAAACCAGTAGATTTGGATTCATGGTTTATTTCACCTACTGGTTATCGTTCGCATATTGGTGAATTGTCCCTTGGGTTAACTGTCGATGAAGCCGCGAAAGCAATTCTATCTGATTACCTAAAGGATAAACGCCACGATATCAAACCAGAATACAGAGATATTTTGGCGAAAGAGACGGTCCCTAACTTTCTCGATGCGCTAACCCCCTCTCCTAGACGTTCTCCGGCAAATGTAGACGTTCCAGAAGGGTTTGTGTTGGTTGATGTGGTATTGCCTTCACAAAAGGCATACATCGCTAAAAAGTGGGCTAAAGAGGCCCAAAATAAACTAAGTAGAATAAAGCGAGAATGTGATCCATCAGAAACAGCTCCGGTTCGTTCTAAACCTCGAAAAATGGTACAGGAACTTAAAAACGTAACTCCAGGACGGGAACAATTCGTGCGTGGACAGCGTTGCCAAGTAATAAGTGTCCATCATCCTGTTTTTGAAAATGATATAGGTAAGTTTGTAATTATAACGGATGTAAGTTCTTCTTCTTCTCAGGTTTGGGCGTATGACGACAAACCTGAAACTTTTCGGATCAACCGAAAAGGTAATCGAGTGATTGAACATGATCCCAAAGCGGTGCAGTCGATTTATTCTTTTAAACAATTGCGTCTAGCATCAGATACGGAGTGAATAGTAATGGTTGATGTGAATATTAGGCTTGAATGCCTGCGCCCTGCTGAAAAGTGGGCGCGTCCGACAGGTGAAGAAATCAGAGAGGTTTTGCGTTTAGCTGAGCTTACTGGTAGCCAGGCAGCAAAACAGTTGGGTTTGGGGCCTAGTGGACAAAGAACGGTTCGTCGTTGGACTGGAGAAGAATCAAATATTCCATACTCGGCTTGGGGGCAACTTTGTGAGTTGGCTGGGTTAGGAATTATTTGGAGAGAGAAGTAGCAGACAAATAGTATTTTAGCCGCTAAAATGGTTTTCGATTTATCGAAAATATAGCTTGACTGTATAGGGCAATATGTCCTATTGTACTGTTGAGGCCGGACAAACCGTCAAGGTCAGAAACCGAGAAATGTCGATGACGATAAATACAATGGCGTTGGATTAAGTTTGAATGGAAACGCCTCGGCGTTAACCGAGGCGCTTGGTCCGGCGCTGTCACACCGAACCTAATGCTCGTTAGGGTGTGGTCCCAAATAGTGAGCAATAGATAATTGGAGCATGGATAGCGTAGAGGGTCAAGAAAATGTCAAACATAGTGAAATTTCCCAAAGTGGGGCCGACTGGTTCCAACTCCCCGCCTGAACAATCAGCTAAAAAAGTGTCAGATACTAAGCCGCAGAAACCCGCGAATAAGGGCCGTTTCTTTGCGGCTATTGTTCGTTGGGTTTGGATTGCAACGGTTTTGGTTTGGCCCGTTCTCAAATGGATAGTGTCTATCAATGTGTTTTTTCAAGCGATTCGAGCTTTTTATCATTGGGACAATCCAGAAGTTCATGCTGGATGGGTGTTCGTGGGGCATTTTCTTGTGCTTACCCTGCTTACTTACTTTGTTTCGATATATAAGCCGAAAGGCATGTAATTTTAGCCGCTAAAATGTTGACCCAAAAATAAAGTTTAGCTATACTCTTTTTTGTTCGGCGGCTGTCACCGCCAAATTTTTACAATTAGGGTGTGGGGTTTGTATGGGTGCAATCCATGAAAAAAAGGCTAACAGAGTCTCAATTTCAGGCTGCAATCAAGGGTTTGGAAGTGGGGCCTCAAACAATCCAGATAGCGCATGGAGTCTTAGTCGAGGGGAAACCTCAGACGGAGTTTGTGACGTTATTGCAAGTAACAAAAGGGGCGGTATCTCAAGCCGTCAAGAGAGTATGGGAAGCTCACACGGCCCTAACGCCGGAAGGATACGAGCGAATAACGGCAATACTGCCGGAACATCAAGCGTTCATAGTCAAAAAATGGGCCGAGGACGCGGAAAAGAAACGGGGAAACAAAAAATGAAAACAACGGTCGTAGCGAACCAAAAAGGCGGGGTAGGTAAAACCTCAACTGTCGTGCATCTTGCTTTCGATTTTCAAGAGCGCGGAAAAAAGGTCGCTGTGATCGACCTTGATACTCAAGGTAATGTTTCTTACACGCTGAAAAACTTCCGTGTTGAAGGAGCTGCCGCAAGTAGCTTTTTTAAAGGCGGCCCTATCAATGTTACCAACGTTAATGACACGGGAATTTATCTGTTTGAGTCTGATTCCGCTTTGGCGAACATGGAAACTATGTCATTGGCTAACGCTGGTCAGAGCCTAAAAAATGGTTTGGCGTTCTTGGAATCTCAAGGGTTTGATATTTGTTTGATTGATACCGCTCCTTCTCTTGGCGTATCAATGGCCGCTGCACTCTTTGCAAGCGACTATGTAATATCCCCTATTGAGCCAGAAGTATATTCTATTCAGGGTATTAAAAAAATGAACGCTGTTATCTCTAACATGCGTAAAGCAAACCCTGCCCTTTCATTTTTGGGGATGTTTCCGAGTAAGGTGGATGGACGCAAGCCACGCCACCGCCGCAACCTAGAAGCCCTCCAAAAAGCTTTTCCACAACTAATGATCCCGCAGACTATTGGACAACGCGACAGCATTGCCGAGGCATGTGCAATTGGTATTCCTGTTTGGGATATAAAAAAATCTGCTGCTAGAGTTGCAGCGAAAGAAGTTAGAGCCTTGGCTGAATACGTGTTTAATAAGATGGAGATTGCAGCATGACCGCAAATAATAATGATATGACAGGCTTGGGCCTTGATGAAATTGGCGACCTATCTGGTCTGCTCAACGAGCCTGAATCTAATAATGGCGGTTCTGGTCCTTTGATGTTGCCTTTGGATCTTATTGATGAAGATCCAAATCAACCACGCACAGCTGATAACCCTGGATTTAGCAAAGAGAGCTTGGGAGAGCTGGCTGCTACGATTAGTCATCGGGGCGTTAAGACTCCTATTTCAGTTCGTGAGAATCTTGAAAAGCCAGGGCGTTATATTATTAACCACGGTGCTCGACGTACCAGAGCATCCAAGATAGCAGGAAAGGATGTTATTCCAGGCTTTATTGATAATGATTACAACGAAGCTGATCAAGTTATCGAGAACCTACAGCGTAATGACCTAACGGCCCGCGAGATTGCTGATTTCATTGGTCGTGAATTGGCTAAGGGCGTCAAGAAAGGTGAAATAGCCGAAACTCTAGGTAAATCCCCTGCTTTTGTTAGTCAGCATGTGACTTTGTTGGACCTTCCAGAGCCTATAGCGGCTGCGTTTAACTCTGGTCGCGCAAATGATGTAACGGTGATAAATGAGCTTGTCAAAGCCCACAAGAATAACCCTGACGAGGTTTCAGCTTGGCTTGATGATGAAGATCAGGAAATTACCCGTCCAGCTGTAAAGCTACTGCGTGAATATTTGGACGACAAACGCCAACATGATGATGATGATGATGATGATGAGTCTGCTTTTACTGGAGAGGGGGAGGAAGAAGCCAACGAAGAACAGGACGAACCTGGCAATAACAGCCCCAAACCACCTAAAGAAGTTGACCCTAACAAATTGAAAAAGGCGATTGTTATGGTTGTACATGATAGCCGCTCTGCTCGATTGGTCCTAGACCGCCGCCCTTCTTCTGATGGATTGGCTTGGTTGAAGTATGAAGATGACGGCCACGAGTTCGAGACTGATTTGGGGGATGTTCAGCTTATGTCCTTGATTGAGGGATAAGTTACATCGTCACTCAATTTATCACCCCTACACTACCCCGCTAACCAAGCGGGGTTTTTTTTTGCCTGGTCGTTAAATAATCTTGTGTATGTAGTATGTTGTAGTATACTACAACATACTACATACAATCAGGACGTTACACTATGGCAATCACTCAAGAAAAAATCTGGAAAATCGCTGATGAACTTGATGCAGCTGGCAAAAAGCCGACTCTTGCTGCTATTAGGAAAGAGCTGAATGGTGGCAGTTATACAACAATCAGCGAGGCTATGAAGGAGTGGCGGGCAAAGCAAGCCAATGATGCTGTGGTTAGCAAAGAACCTGCCCCTGAGATCGTCCTAGAACGGTTGTCAGAAGTCGGCGGCGAGGTTTGGGCCTTGGCTCTGGAAAAGGCTAATGATCGCTTTTCTAGCGACCGTGAAGCCTTAGAGCTGGAAAAACAAGATATGGAGGCATCTTGGCATGAAGCTACAGATCTTGCAGACCAGTTAACGTCTGATTTGGAAGAATCCAAAACTGTTGTTGCGAATCAGTTGCAGCAGTTACAAGAGCTACAGGAACAGAAGGAACAACTCCAAGCTCAAGTTTTATTGAGTAATGAAAGGGCTGTTACCGCAGAAACCAGCTGTAAAGAAATGCAGCTTAGACTTCAAGATTTGCGAAGTGAGTTGAGCCAAGCTCATGAAGATGCAAAAGCAAGCCGAAATGCTTTGAGTGTCAGTCAGAATGAGCTAAAGGACGCATTAAATAGCCATAAACAAGAGTTGTCGAAGTTGGCCCAAGAACACAAACAAGAGTTGGCTCAACAGTCTAAGGCTCACCAGGACGAACTCGATAGAGTTGAAGAAGTGCATAGCTCTCAGTTGAGCCAGTTGGCCGAAGAACACAAACAAGAGTTAGCCCAACAGTCTAAGGCTCACCAGGACGAACTCGATAGAGTTGAAGAAGTGCATAGCTCTCAGCTGAGCCAGTTGGCCGA
>NZ_JAWOQP010000030.1:0-50008 GCF_033337375.1 Vibrio sp. YT-17 | reverse complement strand
TGGAGACTTAGGCACCTTAGAATACAACACAGGCTCCGGTTGGGTGACAGTGCCAAACGATGGCGTAGTAACGGTGCTAGCAGGGCAAACCGAGTTTGATGTGCGCATTGCTTCTATTGATGACGCCGTTTATGAAGGCCCTGAAGATTTCAGCGTGACGGTGACTGGCATTGGGGCGGTGCAAGGCAGCGATACGGGAACGGCGACGATTGTGGATGACGGCAGTGGCCCGGGTTCCGATCCGGATGATGATCGTCCAAGCGTGACTATTTCAGATGCTGGCACCATCAATGAGGGTGAGACAGCGAACTTCAAAGTGACGCTGTCGAACGCCTCTGAGTCTACAGTACAAGTCGAACTAGGCCTGAACTTAGGTGACACCGAAGCCGGTGACTTAGGTACCTTAGAATACAACACGGGAAGCGGTTGGGTTGCAGTGCCAAACGATGGCGTGGTGACGGTGCCGGCGGGGCAAACCGAGTTTGATGTGCGTATTGCTTCCATTGATGACGCGGTGTACGAAGGCCCAGAAGATTTCAGCGTGACGGTGACTGGCATTGGCGCAGTGCAAGGCAGCGATACGGGTACGGCAACGATAGTGGATGATGGCAGTGGTCCGGGCCCTGATCCGGATGATGACCGTCCAAGCGTGACTATTTCAGACGCTGGCACCATTAATGAGGGTGAGACAGCGAATTTCAAAGTGACGTTGTCGAATGCCTCCGAGTCTACAGTTCAAGTCGAGCTAGGCCTGCACTTAGGTGACACCGAAGTTGGAGACTTAGGCACCTTAGAATACAACACAGGCTCCGGTTGGGTTGCAGTGCCAAATGATGGCGTGGTGACGGTGCCGGCGGGGCAAACTGAGTTTGATGTGCGCATCGCTTCCACTGATGACGCCGTTTATGAAGGCCCTGAAGATTTCAGTGTGACGGTGACTGGCATTGGCGCAGTGCAAGGCAGTGATACCGGTACGGCGACGATAGTGGATGACGGCACGGGGCCAGGCCCCGATCCGGATGATGACCGCCCGAATGTGACTATTTCAGACGCTGGTACGATTAATGAGGGTGAGACAGCGAACTTCAAAGTAACGTTGTCGAACGCCGCCGAGTCTACAGTTCAAGTCGAACTAGGCCTGAACTTGGGTGACACCGAAGCCGGTGACTTAGGTACCTTGGAATACAACACCGGAAGTGGTTGGGTGACAGTGCCAAACGATGGTGTGGTGACCGTGCCAGCAGGGCAAACTGAGTTTGATGTGCGTATCGCTTCCATTGATGACGCTGTTTATGAAGGCCCTGAAGATTTCAGCGTGACAGTAACCGGCATTGGTGCAGTGCAAGGCAGCGATACCGGTACGGCAACGATTATTGATAATGATGCTCCTCCTTCTATTTCAAATGTTGTGAATGCAGTTGTTTCGGAAGAAGGTTTAGCTAATGGTATCCCTGATAATACAGGATCACCTTCAGACACTACTAACTCCGCAAGTTTCTCAGGAACATTCACAGTTGCCGATCCAGACACGGCGAATGTTTCAGTGGTATTGGCAGGTCCTAACAACCTAACATCAGGAGGGGAGCCTATATCGTGGACGTGGGACAACAGTACTCAAACGCTGACTGCGAAAACTGCTCACCTGAGCGTTGTTGCTACTGTTGTGCTGAGCGAGCCTTCAGCTTCAGGTCAAGGCTCTTGGGACTATACTATTACTCTGTTTGAGCCACTTGATCATCCTGTTAATGATGTGGAAGACATCATCAACTTTGATTTACAGATTTCTGTAAGTGATGGACAAACAACAACATCTCAAAGCTTAAATGTGGCCGTTGAAGATGATTGCCCATACGTGCCTGTTGTTGTTCAACCCGTCGATGTGTCGCTTACTGGTGCACCTAACGTTCTGACAGGGCGCATAGATTTTGCAGGAAGTGAGGCAGATGCAACCAGTCGAACATTTGGGGACGTTGTTGTGACTGCAAACGGTTTTGTGTCTGACGAATCTGTGATGCTGGGAACAGCTGAAATCAATCAATCATCAGAAGGGATTGGCGTTAAAAGTTCTGGTAACAACGGCTTCCAATTAGAAAACGAAGTCGATTATCGATTCGCGGGTAATGAGGGTGTATCAGAGCAGTTAATCATAGACTTAGGCAATAAAGTTGCTTACGGAGCAGAAATAGAATTTGAGAAAATGTTTGGTGGTGAACTTGAGAAAGGAATCGCATCTTTTTATAGAGATGGTGTATTAATTGCTCAGCAATCGTTCAGCTCTGACGCAAGCAGTGGTGATTACGCGGCAAATTTCAATGTTCAACAGGGAGGCTTTGATAAAATCATCCTCGAGGCGACCAGTAATGGCAATGGCCCGGATACTGAAGACAACAGTGACTTTACCGTTAAATCAATAACCTTTACAGGTGCGTACTCTGGCGTGCCAATTGCTAGTGCGGATGGGAACCTCGGTGCTGTATATGGAGCTGATGGCCCTGGTTCTATAGTCTTAAATGGAGGTGAGGCTGGTTTAGAGACTCTAGATGGTAAAGACGTGTTGATATACGTCGATCCACAAAACTCTAATAGACTGATTGCAGAGGCTGATGGAGAGCTTGCATTCGAAGTTCAACTTACACCTAGCACTGGAAAATGGGAGTTCTTCCAATACTTGCCTTTGACCTCACCTTATGGCGATGGGGATATCGATTTTAACTACACGATTACTGATAATGATGGCGACAGTAAAACGGGGTACTTTTCTGTCAACCCTTACGCCCCACCAATCGTAGAAGGTGTAACACTAAACGTTTCTGAGGAAGGCTTAAGCAACGCCATTGCTGATGACTCTGCTCTAAACGGCTTTGATGACACAACTGACTCGAGTTCTGATGTAGAACAATTGACGCTGGGTCAAACCGTTGATTCTGTTACGCTCAGTGAACCATCTACAGCTCTTACTAGTAACGGGATCTCTGTAACGTGGACGTTATCAAATAACGACCAAATGCTTATCGGTTCAGCGAACGGTGAAGAGGTTATCAAAATATCAGTCAATGATACTGGAGTGGTATCTACGGAGCTTCTTGGTCCGATTGATCACTCCAACCCATCTGGAGAAGACACCTTAAATATTGAGGTGCCTGTGCTTGTCTCGAATGCTCGTGGCCTTACTAACTCCACAACGGTCAACGTTATTGTGGAAGATGACTCACCAGATTCTGCATCTATTATTCACGATGTAGTTGCAGAAACTAAAGAAAGTGCCAACGTTCAGCTCATAATGGATGTCTCGGGTTCTATGCGAACGGATAATCGCTTGCAGATAATGAAAGATTCGGCAACTCAGTTATTGAATCAATATGAGTCTATCGGTCAAACGCGAGTTCAAATTATTACTTATAGCAGTACAGCATCCACTTACGCTATAGGTGCTGCGACGTGGCTGACGGTCGAGGAGGCCAAAGCGTATATTGAGACGCTAACTGCGGGTGGCGCGACTAACTATAACAACGCGCTAAATGAAGCAAAACAGTCATGGGATGATGTAGGTAAGTTAACCAGTGCGTCGAATGTTAGTTACTTCTTGTCAGATGGTCAGCCAAACCCTGCGTCATCATTTATAAACGACGCTCGCGAGCAGAGTTGGATTGATCACCTAACCGATCCTGATAATCAGATAACAGCCCTAGCGTATGGTATGGGCGTTAATCTTATGCCGGAGCAATTAGATCGCGTAGCATATGATGGCTTTTTGAATCAAGACCTTGATGGTGTTGTGGTTCCTGACGTAACTCAATTACCTCCGGTTATGTTGCAGTCAGTGATTCAACCTGTTGGGGGGAACTTGATGTATACCACTTCTCCAGATACAGGTATTGGTGCAGATGGTGGTTATATTAGCGAAATAGAACATGACGGTGTCACTTATTCGTTTGATGGTACAGACCTAATAGTAACTGACAATAACGATGGTATTTCGCATGCATTTGACGACACAACGATGCAGCTTACTATCTATATCGACAGCAAACATACTCTGGAAATCGACCTAAACGATGGTGCGTATGCATTTTATGGTGCGGTGGGTGATACAGTTGAAACGTTAGACTTCGATTATGTATTGACGGATAACGATGGCGATCAAAGTGAGAATACCCTGCAATTCGTTATTGATGAAAACGGAGGAGTAAATGCTTCAAGTAATGGCTCTGCAAATATTATTGAAGCTGAAGTAGACGTAAGTCATGACATCTTGATCGGTAATGATAACGAGGCAGATGTCTTTAAATGGGTCAACGACTCCTTGGATACAGGAACAGATCTAATTAGAGGTTTTGAGAGAGATTTGGACACCTTAGATCTGAGTGAAGTCGTTGAAGATGCAGGGCACAATACGATAGAAGAACTTCTTAATAGTATTGACTTGAACATTGATGGCGATGACTTATCTCTAGAAATAACCCATAACGATGGAAACTCAATTCAAACTATCGTAATAGAAAACGGGGCGACAGAGTTTAGTGATTTAATCGTGGGAAATGCGGACTTTGAGAGAGATGTGTTATCCGCACTAACTAAGGTTAACTTAGAGCCATAATGAAAAGGGCCAGTAGGCCCTTTTCTTCTGCTTTGTCTTACTTATTCGTAGCCTAAAGCACTTTACATGCAAAACCTTTTAAGTAGAAACCTTCTGGATATGCTGTATCGGTTGGGTGGTCAGCGGCTTGTTCAAAACGCTCCACAAACTTTACTTGGCGGTTAGCGTCTACGGCTGCATCAGCGATGATTTTCTGGAACAGAACTTGATCCATCAAGCCAGAGCAAGAGTAGGTCAGTAGCGTGCCGCCCGGTTTTAGAATTTGCATTGCTAGCATGTTGATGTCTTTGTAACCACGACATGCGCCGTTTAGTTGTGCTTTGCTCTCTGCGAACTTCGGTGGGTCCATGATCACAACATCGAACTGAGTTCCTTGATCACGATACTCACGAAGCAGCTTAAACACGTCTGCATTTAGGAACACGGCACGCTTCTTCGAAATATCAAACTCGTTTAGTTCTGCGTTGAATTTTGCGGTATCTAAAGCAGGTTGTGACACGTCAGCGTTAATCACACGCTTTGCATCACCTTTTAGAGCGTAAAGTCCGAAGCCACCTGTGTAAGAGAAGCAGTTAAGAACTTCTTTGCCTTTCATATATTTCATCGCTTGCTGGCGACTATCACGTTGATCTAGGTAGAAACCTGTTTTGTGTCCGCCAACGATATCTACACTAATCTTTACGCCATTTTCTTCGATGACGACCGATTTAGGTGGCTCTTCGCCGTGCAAGACGCCCGTGATCTCTTTTAAACCTTCTTTTTTACGAACGGCCACGTCAGAGCGCTCGTACACATTACAATCAGGGAAGCACTCAACCAGAGCGTCAACAATAGCCTGCTTATTGTGTTCTGCGCCAGCACTGAGAAGTTGGCACACAAAGAAATTTTGGTAACGGTCGATCGTAACGCCTGGTAAGCCGTCAGACTCTGCTGCGATAAGGCGATAACCCGTAAGGCCATCACGTTCGATAATGTCTTCACGAAGAAGTTGTGCGTCTTTAAGTCGTTTAACGAAAAACGCGGTGTCGATTTCTTCTTTATCAAAACTCCAAATACGAGCACGAATTTGCGAAGCTGGCGAATATGCCGCCTTAGCTAGCCATTTACCGTCGTGAGTGAATACATCAACCGTTTCGCCAAGAGCAGGTTCGCCCTCAACTTTGTTGATGCCTCGAGAGAAGATCCAAGGGTGCTTGCGCTTGACCGATTTCTCACGACCTTTAACCAAATAGATAGCAGCTGTCATTTCATTAGCTCTTGTTGAATTTTGAAAGGGGCGTATTGTCCGGGATGTGAATGGTAAAAGCAATATCCCTCGGCAATCCAGTACATTGTAGTGACTTTTAAATACAAAAAGGTCACTAAAGTGACCCTTTTATTTGAATTTGCTGTAATAGATTCCGTTGCTATGCTTTAAGTCCAGTAAGTAGTGCTTCCATTGTGTCGCTTTGCTTACGCAGTTGATCAACGTTTTGTGAAGTCGTGCTTATCATATTGCACACGTTATCTGCTTGAACTCGAATTTCTTCAACGCTTGAGGCGATATTGTCCGCGACTACACCTTGCTCTTCAGCTGCTGTTGCAATTTGAATGCTACTGTCGGAGATAGTTTGATTTTTATCTGCCAAAGAGCCGATTTCGTGATTCACTTCCGTCATGAGGTTTTGTCCCTCATTTGCATTATTAACTGTCACTTCCATCAGCTTAGTAAGCGACTGGCTGTTACGCTGTAATGATTCAATCATCGTTTGGATTTCAACTGTCGCTTGCTGAGTGCGTCCCGCAAGAGCGCGAACCTCATCCGCAACGACCGCAAATCCACGACCTTGTTCTCCAGCACGTGCAGCTTCAATAGCCGCGTTCAGAGCAAGTAGGTTGGTTTGCTCGGAGATCCCATTGATTGTTGTCACTACTTCATCAATTTGTGCTGCATTGGCATCTAACTCGGCAACGGCTTGAGACGCAGATTGAATCTCATTAGAAAGGTTCGAAATCGAGTGAAGCGTATTCTCAACTTTCACTTGTCCAGACTGAGCCACGTTACGTGCATCATCGGTTTGCGTGCTTGAATCGTGAGCTAGTGTCGCGACTTCTCGAATCGTTGATGCCATCTGTTCAGTTGCACTCGCAAGAGAGTTGAGGTGTTCCTGCTGAGTCGCTGAAATATCTGAACTGTGATGAATCGATTGATTCAGATCTGAGCTAATTTGTTGCATTAAAGCCACAGACTCTTGAATCGACAGCACCATTTGTTGCTCTCGTTCTGCAACTTTGTCTATCGTAATAGCAATTTCACTAAACTCGTCGCGAACAGGGAAGAAGTTCATTCTCGCAGTTAGGTCGCCACCAGCAAGAGTGTTTAATGCTTTGTTCATCGTGAACATCGCGCCGCCAATAAACGTCATGATGTAGTAAACGCCAAGAGCGAGAATAAACAAGCTCACACAGATGATGCTCACTTGAGTCGTTGATAGGGCAGTCCATAAAGAAAGTTCATGGTTTGCAACCAAGCTGTACGCACCATTTAAAACTGACACGGATTGCGGCCCTGAGCCAATAGAAACGGTTTCTGAACCCGCTATGAGGCTTGCTACTTGAGATTGAGAAAGGTTGCCTGCCTCTATCAGACCTTTCATAAGCATGAGCTCTTCTTGGTACATACTTGAGATCAGTGTATTAGCCGCGCTATTAAGGACGAGAGTGAGAATGACTAAAGCAAGAAGAGGGAGAACGAAGAGCAAATAGAACTTTTCTTGAATCTTTAAGTGAATGAGATACTTATCAATCCAGTGGAATGGAATTTCTTTCATAATTATAATAACCGTGCAAAAACCCACTATCCTTAGTGGGGTGAATAGACGAAAAGAATATATCACTCAGTAAAAAGAAGCGGTACAAAGATGAACGTAAAGTGTGAGAGATTTATAGTAAAAGGTCATGTTCAAGGCGTGGGCTTTCGTTACCATACTTCCCATCAAGGATTGAAGCTAGGGTTAACAGGTTATGCGAAGAACCTAAACAATGGTGATGTTGAAGTGATGGCGTGTGGAACAGACGCGCAAATAGTTGCGTTTTCGGAATGGTTACAAGAAGGACCGCGAACGGCAACAGTAGAGCATGTGATGCAGGAACCTGCGTCGTATAAGCCGTTACGCGGTTTTAAAATTTTATGAATCTACAAGCATTTAGCTGGCTTTGGTAGGCCGGCTAATTTGGTTGCTTGTTTGGCTGGCCCCTTTTTAAACAGCTTGAATAGATACTTACTGTTACCTTTTTCTGGGCCGTGCGCTTTTTCCATCGCTTTCACAAGCATACGCACTGCAGGGGAGGTATTAAACTCTTCATAAAAGTCTCGCACAAAATGCACAACTTCCAAATGAGCATCCGTAAGCTCGATGTCTTCTTCTTTTGCTAAAAGCTCAATCATACCTTCTTCCCATTGAGTATGATCCAATAAGTAGCCTTGAGCATCCGTTTCAATTTCTTTGCCGTTGTAAACGAACATAACGTTTTATCCGTTAAGTAAACATGGATGTTTATAGATTAGCGACAGCCGAGAATGTTCTCAACAAAAGAATCTCGAAGTCGTATCGAGCGAATCAAAAGCGTACAAAGTAGTGGCCTATAACTGAATACTCTTAAATTATATTTTAAGCATAAGTTTGTTTTTTTATTCGTGTTGTTAGAAAATTTTCGGGGTTGATATCGGTGGTTTTGCATTGTTATGCAATTCGCTTGGTGTGATTGATTTGTCAGTTATATTTATTGTTTTAGATAAGTCGATCACAACGAATATAAACTAGTTTTAAATCAAAAGAATAAATTGAAAAAAATCGTTATGTTCACCCATGCTTAACAACAACACGGAGCAATTCAGGAGTGTATGGAGTGGTCGAATCTTTTCGTTTCCATTGGATGGGCGGTACTGCAAGCATGCTTTAGCATTTTCTCTTTTCTATGTCTGACGGGATTTGTAAAACATAATCCTATAAAACCGAAGTATGCTTGGTTGCAGTACATCTATGGGCCGTTACTTTTTTTGACTTGGGGAGTCATGTTAGTGACACCGATGATGTCGGCCTACATATTTTTTAGCGTAGCTGGTAAATCAGTAGTCTGGTTGCCCGCGCTCAAGATGTTCGGTTATTGGTGGGTTGCGTTTGGAGTATTTTGCTTCTTGTCATCAGTCGATGAGCGATTGCGAAGTCGCGGTTTGAATTAAGACAAGTTATACCTTGAAATCAGTTTACAAACTGAGAGAGGTGATTATAAAGCGCTCATACAAGCGATATAGCGATTGTTTGAGAATTAATAGCTTAAACGTTGTGTTTGTTTTCATAGACCGATATTCTCATTGGATTAATGAAAGCCTGTATTCAGGTTAGAAACAACAATGATGACAAGGAGTTAGTCATGTCGAAACAACGTTACATTGAGATTAATGACAATGTAAAATCCACTTGGTCCATCGAGCGTATTTGGCAACTTGCAGAATCCTTACCTGTAGAAGAAATTTCGATTGATGATATCAAAGGCCCAAATGAAGTGACTTGGTTTAGTCATGAAGGGCCACAGCCAACCTGCCGTGAAATTGCAAAACATTGCCAACGAATCAACAATGCTGATTTGTCGTATCCGGTAATCTTAACCAGTGACTATCGTGTTTTTGACGGTATGCACCGAATCGCCAAGCAAATCATGTTAGGAGAGGAAACGATCAAAGTGAGACGCTTTAGAGAAAATCCAGAAGCTGACGAAGTTATAGAGTTGTCAGTAGAGCAGGCGTAATACACTGAATTGCACACAAAGAAAAAGCCCGAAGGAATTACCTTCGGGCTTTTTTATTCTACTTAACGAGAAACGATTAATCGTCGTTCATGATGCCTAGAATGCTTAGCAGACTAGTGAACAAGTTAAGGATGTTTAGGTACATCGAAATTGTTGCACTGATGTAGTTTGTCTCTTCACCACGAACGATACGACTTGTATCGAATAGGATGAAACCAGAGAACACGAGTGCAGAAACACTGCTGATTACTAGGTGAGCCATTGTTGAACCAACGAAGATGTTAATCAGCGCTGCAACGATCACAATGATCAAACCTGCCATCAGGAAGTTGCGCATGAAAGAGAAATCTTTCTTGCTTGAAATGGTGTAAGCCGATAGGCCAAGGAACACCATACCAGTCAAACCTAGAGCTTGAGCAATGATAGTAGGACCGTTTGGAATTGATGCGTAGTAGTTAAGCATTGGACCTAAAGCACCACCCATTAGAGTCGTGAAAACGAATGTCCAAACGATACCAGATGATGAGTTGATTGCCTTTGGCATAACAAAGAACAAAATACCAATCGCTGCAACCTGCATCACAATTGCCATGATTGGTGAAATTTGCATTGCCATAGTCGCGACTGCTGCGATAGCACTGGTCATCAGTGTCATCGACAGTAGGAAGTAAGTGTTTTTCAGTACTTTGTTAGTTTCTAGTGTATTAGGAACACTTGTTGAACGAGTAAACATTGGACTGTTCATAATTATCCTCAATAAGGGAGTTTACTATTGGTACATTTATGGGGCTGAAAGTTCAAAAAATCAAGCCCTTTTCATGCATATCCTAGATAAAATGATAATGGAAATAAGATGTTATGTATTTGGCAACTTGTAACACAATATTACTGCCTAGCATAGCTATGTTGATTCTCACACAGATTTTTGAATTTAGTAACAAAAGCACTGGCTTCATAGAAACCAGTGCTTTTTTATGTCGATTCGGCTAAATCTTAGTGGTGTAAGATTTGCGCTAGGAAGTTTTGGGTCCTATCCGATTGAGGATTCTCAAAGAAATCGACCGGGTTGTTTTCTTCGATGATCTCTCCTGCGTCCATGAATATCACGCGATCGGCAACCTCTTTAGCAAAGCCCATTTCATGTGTCACACAAAGCATAGTCATGCCTTCCTCGGCGAGTTCGACCATTACATCCAGTACTTCGCGAACCATTTCCGGGTCGAGTGCAGATGTTGGCTCATCAAAAAGCATGACTTTAGGGTTCATACACAAAGAGCGAGCAATCGCCACGCGTTGTTGCTGACCACCAGACAACTGACCGGGATACTTCTCCGCTTGGTCTGGAATTTTTACACGTTCCAGATATTTCATCGCAACTGCTTCTGCCTCATCTTTTGGCATCTTCTTCACCCAGATAGGCGCGAGCGTACAGTTTTCCAGTACGGTTAAATGAGGGAAGAGATTAAAGTGTTGAAAGCACATGCCCACTTCTCGGCGTACTGCTTCAATGTTCTTTAAGTCTTCAGTTAATTCCGTACCAGAGACGTAAATGCTGCCTGTTTGGTGCTCTTCAAGACGGTTAATACAGCGAATCATCGTTGATTTTCCCGACCCTGATGGACCACAGATAACGATTTTCTCGCCGCGCTTAACGTCGAGGTTAATATTTTTTAGTACGTGAAACTCACCATACCATTTATTCATGTCCTTCAATTGGATCATGTAGTCTTGTTGTTGCGTCATAATACGTCCTTGATCTTGATGAGTTATCGTTTGTGACCGGTATGAAGTTTGTTTTCAAGCCATATCGAATAGCGCGACATGCCAAAACAAAATACCCAAAACACTAACGCGACAAATACATAACTTTCTGTAGCAAAACCTAACCATTCAGGGTCGGTATTTGCTGCTTGTCCTATACCGAGTACGTCAAACATGCCAATGATGAGTACCAAACTGGTGTCTTTAAACAAACCGATGAAGGTGTTCACGATAGAAGGAATAGTAATCTTTAGCGCCTGTGGCAAGATAATCAGCCCAGTCTTTTTCCAGTAACTTAACCCAAGCGCATCAGCGGCTTCATATTGACCTTTCGGAATGGCTTGTAGACCACCGCGTACCACTTCTGCCATGTAAGCGGAGGCAAACATAACCACACCTATAAGGGCGCGAATCAGTTTATCTGTCTCTGAGCCTTCAGACATAAACAATGGAAGCATAACCGAAGCCATGAACAAAACCGTAATCAGAGGAACGCCACGCCAAACTTCAATGTAGACGGTACAAATGCTGCGAATGATCGGCATCTCTGAACGTCTACCAAGCGCAAGCACCACACCAATTGGCAATGAAACTACGATACCAACTAGCGCAATAATGAGCGTAACGAGTAGTCCACCCCACTTGTGTGTATCTACCACTTCTAGTCCAAAGACACCACCGTATAAAAGTCCAGCGATGATGAATGGGTAGATGTTTACGAAGAAAAGCCAAATCCACATCCGTTTCGGTGTCTTCTCATACGCGAGTAAAACAGTAAATATGGCTAATGTGATATAGAACAGGCGAGGGCGCCATAGTTCGGACTCTGGATAAAAACCATACATGAACTGCTCCCAGCGCACGCTGATAAATACCCAGCAAGCACCATCTCGGCTACAGTCGTCACGCGTTGAGCCAATCCAGTCTGCGTTAATAAACGCCCAATCCACGATATACCATATTGCAGTTACGACAATATACGCAAGAATGACAGTAACAATGGAATTGATAGGGCCATTAAATAGATTTTTCCGCATCCAACCAACGAAGCCTACAGTATTGGCGGGTGGCGGGAGATCCGGTTGAAATTGATGAGTACTCATATTATCTCTCCACCAGCGCGACTTTACGGTTATACAAGTTCATTAATGCAGACGTAATCAGACTTAATGTCAAGTACACGCCCATCGTCATCGCAATGATCTCAATCGCTTGTCCCGTTTGGTTCAGGGTAGTACCAGCAAACACAGAGACAAGATCTGGGTAACCAATCGCCATCGCTAACGATGAGTTTTTGGTGAGGTTGAGATATTGACTGGTTAAAGGTGGAATAATAATTCGTAACGCTTGAGGAATGACAACAAGCTTTAAAGTTTTCGAGCGTGGTAAGCCTAGCGACATCGCTGCTTCGGTTTGACCATGACTAACCGCATTAATACCAGAGCGAACAATCTCAGCAATGAAAGAAGCTGTATAAACACTCAATGCCAAAAGTAGCGCAGCCAATTCAGGAATAATGCTAATACCACCTCGGAAGTTAAACCCTTTTAGTTCAGGATAATTCAGTGAAATTGGCATACCAGCAAGGAAGTACACAACCAATGGAAGGCCAACAACTAAACCCAAAACTATTCTTCCCATTGGGGTTTGTTGCCCAGTGAGACGTTGCTTATTATTCGCCCATACATTAATTAATAAGCTTGCGATTACCCCGAAGATTAACGCGGCAATAACGTAGCTACTGCCGGGTTCCATAGTCGGTGCAGGGAAATATAAGCCACGAACGTTCAGGAAAATAGCTTCACCAAGACTTAAGCTTTGGCGTGGTGAGGGTAATGCTTGAAGAACAGCGAAATACCAGAAGAATATTTGCAGAAGAAGGGGGATATTTCGGAAAGTTTCGATATAAACTGCCGCTAAACGACTAACTAACCAGTTAGAAGAAAGGCGGGCAACCCCCATGGTAAAGCCAATCACAGTAGCCAAAATAATACCTAATACGGAGACTAACGCCGTATTAAGAAGGCCGATGATAAATGTTCTACCGTAAGAGTACGTTTCATCGTATTCAATTAGTGTTAACCCAATACCAAACCCGGCTTCTTGATTCAGAAAACCGAAGCCCGTTGCAATACCACGAGCATCTAAGTTATTGAGAGCGTTGTTTACAATCGTGTAAAAGAAAAATACCAGTGCAGCAATGGCAATGATCTGGAAAATAGCAGAACGAAAGGCAGGATTATAAATCAGGCTCTTGCTTCCGCTTGGTTTGGACATCGTACTTGGCGATGCATCTTGTGTCGGTTTCATACAGCGATAACCTCAAACCTTAGTTATAGATATCGGCCTGTATAACGAAGTTTCGTCCTTGCTGGCTAAAGAATAACGCTCTCATGTCTAGCGGCTTACGAACCTTTAAAGCCGTTCCACAAAGCGAGCGCTTTTCGCCATCCAATGAGCGATCCTTACTCATACAGTGAGATATAATCAAGAAAAAGGGCGGCATGAACCGCCCTGATTAACTCTTTCTATCGGATTGGTGGCGCGTACATAAAGCCGCCTGCATTCCATAGCGCATTAACGCCACGAGAGATTTCTAACGGCGAACCAGTACCGACTGTACGTTCGAAGCTTTCACCATAGTTACCAACTTGTTTGATAACTTGGTAGCCCCAATCGTCGCGGATACCCAACCCTTTGCCTTTAGGGCCATCAACACCAAGGATACGCTTGATGTTTGGATCTGTTGACTTCAGCATTTCATCCGCATTCTTCGAACTAATACCGTATTCTTCAGCGTTAATCATCGCAGACAATGTCCACTTAGCGATGTTAAACCATTGATCATCGCCTTGACGAACGACTGGACCTAGTGGCTCTTTAGAGATGATTTCTGGAAGAACGGCCGCAGAGGACGGATCTTTCAAATTCAAACGTAGTGCATAAAGGCCAGATTGGTCAGTTGTTAATACGTCACAGCGTCCCGCATCAAAACCTTTCGAAGTTTGCGCCGCTGTGTCGAATACCACAGGTTTGTACGCCATGCCTTGGTTGCGGAAATAATCTGCAAGGTTTAGCTCGGTTGTTGTACCTGATTGAACACATACCGACGCACCATCAAGCTCTTTAGCACTTGATATACCAAGTTCCTTCTTCACCATAAAGCCTTGACCGTCGTAGTAGTTCACACCTACGAAGTTTAGGCCCAGTGCAGTGTCACGGTGGAGAGTCCAGGTCGTGTTACGGGAAAGCACATCAATCTCACCAGATTGAAGCGCAGTGAAACGTTCTTTTGCGGTTAGGGGTACATATTTAACTTTCGTTTTATCCCCAAGAACGGCTGCAGCCAGTGCTTGGCAATATTCTACGTCGATACCTTCCCATTCGCCTTTTGAGTTAGGGTTAGAGAAACCAGGTAGACCGGTACTTACGCCACAAGTAAGAAAGCCTTGTTTTGTGACTTTGTCCAGAGTAGTGTCTGCTGCTTGAGCTGATGTTGCCATCATCGCAGTAGAAGCCGCTACGACGGAAGCAAGAACTGTGAGTTTATTTGCCATTTGTATCCTTCCTGTATGATCCATGTTTAATCAGGAGTGACCTGAAATAACGTGTCCAATTCGTTAGAGTTATCGTCCTACGTGATTGATTTTCGAAGAAACGGCATTCGATAGATCAACCAGTTATAAGCGTAGGAAAGGATCTGTTAATTCTCAAATATATAATTTAAATGAAGTTTTGAGAGAACTTACAAAGTGCCTTGAGATTTAGAATGACGAAATGTTAATTGTTTGTAAATAGTGCAATTCATGGACAATTTGGTGCATCAGAACAATCAATAGAAGAGTGAACAATACAAAAGAATAAAAAGTTGTTATTAAAACTGTCATTAGCTGAGCAAGGTGAAGTTCAGTAAAAATTCAAACAAAAATTATTTGTGATACCGAAACAGGGTGATGAGCTTGCCCCATTTTTGGTAGCATGGTCTACAACAGCTAATTAGAGTAATCATGGATTGAAATGCGATATTTTCCTCTGTTCTTAGATTTAATTAATAAACCCGTTCTCGTCGTGGGTGGCGGTGAGGTGGCAAGCCGAAAGGTGGAAGCGTTGCTAAAGGCTGGGGCGGATGTGACTATCGTTTCTCCGACGTTGGTTGATTTTCTGTCTAAGCTTGCTTCTGAGCATCAACTGCGCTGGGTACAACGTTTCTATTCGAGTGACATTGTCACTAAAAACTTTGTTCAAGTGTGGGCGACGACAGACAATCCTGAGCTAAATCACCAAGTGTACAAAGATGCTAAAGAGCTAGGCATCTTGGTTAACGTTGTGGATGATAAGCCTTATTGTGATTTCATCACGCCGTCTATGATTAATCGTGGCCGCATCCAAATCGCAATCTCTAGTGGTGGAGCTTCGCCAGTTTTAATTCGAAACATCCGTGAAAAACTTGAATCGATACTGCCACAAAACATGGGGTTGATGGCGGATTTTGCTAACTCAAAGCGAAACTCAATTAAAGAGGCGCTGCCTAGTGTCGATTTACGCCGCAAGTTTTGGGAGCAATTCTTCTCGAATCCCGAGGTGGAAAACGCGCGAGATAATCGTGAGTTAGAAGCAATTTACCAAGCGACCATGGCAACACCTTTAGATGAAAAGGGAAGTTGTACTTGGGTTCATGTTGGGAAAGATGTTGAGATGTTGCCAATAAAAGCCGTACGCTATATGCAACAAGCGGAGCTGGCTCTGTACTCAACTCGATGTGAAGCGAATGTGTTAGAACTAATACGAAGAGATGCAGAAAGAGAAGCTTTCTCGAGCGCTGCTGAGCTTTCGGATATGCTGGCTAAGGCTAAAGCTGAAAAGCTTCGAATTTGCGTGTTCATACCACAAGGAACGAGCGAATTCGTATTGCTGCAAGGGCAGGACTTAGTTATCTAGCAATGCCAAATGCTAAAGTGGATACGTAGTTCGTTACACTAAAGGCAATAAAAAACGCCAGCGGATTATGCGCTGGCGTTTTTATTTACTTCTCAGATTGATTAATCACGGAAGTTGTTAAACTGGAATGGGATACCCATCTCTGCTTCACGAATCGCTGCCATTGTCGCTTGCAGGTCGTCGCGTTTCTTACCAGTAACACGTACTTTGTCGCCTTGAATAGAGGCTTGTACTTTTAACTTTGCGTCTTTGATAAGTTTCACTACTTTTTTCGCCGTTGGAGTATCAATACCTTGGCGGAAAAGCAGAGTTTGGTGCCAGTTTTTACCAGTAACGTCTGGGTCTTGTGCATCCATTGCGTTCGCGTCAATGTTACGCTTCGCTAAGTGGCCGCGTAAAATGTCGCGCATTTGCTTAAGTTGGAAGTCACCTTCCGCAGACATTTTTACGTTTTCTTCTACTAGCTCAAAGCTCGCATTTACGTTGCGGAAATCGAAACGAGTAGACAATTCACGGTTAGCGTTATCAACGGCGTTACGTAGTTCAACCGTATCGATTTCAGAAACAATATCAAACGATGGCATGAAGATTCCTTGATTATTTTGTTATAGGGACTTTCGGGACTTAACAGCGCTTGCCAGCATATCTAGCATTGTAGCAGTGTCTTCCCAACCTAGGCATGGATCTGTAATAGACTGACCATACGTTAGGTTATTGATGTCAGTCATTGGCTGATTGCCTTCAAGAATAAAGCTTTCAGCCATGATACCCGCAATACGAGTGCTGCCTGACTTAATTTGGTTACAAATGTCCTGAGCTACGTCGATTTGTTTTCTGTGTTGCTTCTGACAGTTTGAATGGCTGAAATCCACAACCAAACGTTGTGGCAATCCAAACTCAGCTAAAGCATCACATGCTTGTTTGACTGATGCTTCATCAAAGTTAGGGCCTTTTTCTCCACCGCGCAGAATAATATGACCGTAAGGGTTGCCACTTGTGCGGTAAACCGTCATTCGACCGTTCTTATCTGGCGAGTAGAAGTAATGCGATGCTTTCGATGCGCGAATTGCATCAATTGCAATTTTTACGTTGCCATTTGTGCCATTTTTGAAACCAACTGGGCAAGATAGTGCCGACGCCATTTCACGGTGAATTTGTGATTCCGTTGTGCGAGCACCAATCGCGCCCCAAGTGATCAAATCCGCGATGTATTGGCCAGTGATCATATCAAGAAACTCAGTAGCAGTCGCAAGACCAAGCTTGTTGATATCCAGTAGTAGTTTACGAGCTTTATGAAGACCAGCTTCAAGTGCGTAAGAACCATCTAGGTTAGGGTCCGTAATCAAACCTTTCCAACCAACTACTGTACGAGGCTTTTCAAAGTAAGTACGCATCACGATAAACAGTTCGTCTTTGTACTTGTCTTGGATTTCACTCAGGCGAGTGGCGTAATCAATGGCAGCTTCAGTGTCGTGAACAGAACACGGACCTACAATCGCAAGAAGGCGATCGTCTTCACCCGATAAAATGTTTTCAATCTGACGACGAGATTGAGCGATACGGTCTGCAACGTCATCCGTAATAGGATGTACACTACCTAGCTCTGCTGGGGTAGGCATTGGACCCAAAGGCTGGGTTCTCAATTCATCTGTTTTTATAGGCATGTTATAGCTTTATTCTCTATTGCGAAGGGGTAAAGATAACGGAATTACAGGCAGGAATAAACCGTTTCACGGGAATCTTCGCCAGGAAATACCGAATTGTATACAAAGGTGTAGGTATTCATTTAAATGACTTATGTATAAATGACAAAACTTGATCATTAAATCAATATATATACATTTGAATTTATAACCATTTTATCTATCTCGCTGTAAGGTAATCTAAGTAACTGCGATAAACTTCATACCTCACGGGTGACGCCGTCACTTCATGAGGGTTAAATAACTCGTGAGATCGAGCTTTTGTTAACATTTCTTTGACATCTATTTCTTTCGTTGATTAACTGGTCTGACTAGATTGGTAAGGAGACCAAAATGTTATCAGCTCTACGTCGTGCGAATTTGTATCTAAATCTGTTTGGCTTTTCGAAAGTGCCGCTGATTTGGCTTTGCCACCCTAAAATCATTGCGATAGATAGCAAGCATGTTGAGGTTCGTATCCCATTGCGCAGAAGAACGAAGAACCACCTGAATAGCATGTATTTCGGCGCTTTAGCCGTTGGCGCTGATGTTGCTGGTGGTTTTCTTGCAATGAGTAAAGCGCAAGAAAAGGGAGAAGCGATCTCGCTAGCATTTAAAGGTGTGAAAGCCGAGTTTTTAAAGCGCCCGGAAGCCGATGTGCACTTTGTTTGTAACGATGGTCATGTCATTGATGAGATGCTCGAGCACACCTTGGCAACGGGTGAACGAGTAAATCGTGACGTAAAAATTGTCGCGCTGTGTCCTAACTTACATGGTGACGAGCCAATGGCTGAATTTTCGCTTACTCTTTCGATAAAAAAAGCAGCCCAACAAAGAAAAGAGGCTGCCTAGTGGTTTGTGGCTCGTTTGTTTAAAGGCGTTGGCTTAATTGAGTTCAATCTTCTCGATAGAGACGATTTTGGAGCGATTTAAGACCACTTTCCAGCGGTAATAAACAGGCTCATCGGTGTGGTTGTCCTCTTTGACAATCACATTGAGCAAATGACGTTTCTCTACTGACTCTTTGGTTACTTGACCTTCATTTAAACGGTAAACTCGGTTTGAGCTTTTATCCATCAAGCGGATGATAGGGCGCAAACTGATGTTCAATGTTTCTCTCGTTTGTTCGTAACCACTCAAGAAAAGAGAGGTCGCCATTTCGGTTTTCTCATGATAATGAAGAATCTGCTCTTCACGTTGAACGACGCGTTTTTTACGTATTCTTTGAATCTTATCCGGCAAGCTACTTAAGGTACGATAATCGAGCCACTCCAATTTTTTGCCAACCACTTTTTTCGTCGTTGGATCAACGTACTTCTTACGCCATTTTGGTTTGCCTTTACGGATCCATCGCCACATGGCATCGCGTAAATCATCTTTAAAGATTTCTCGTAAAGCGTAAATAAAAGACATCGCGATAATGAATGAGGCAGAAATTTCCCCCAGATAATCGCGAGCGAGAATCACGGTCGAGGTCACGACAACCATCACTAAACCGGTTGCAATACCTTTGATAGCGCGCTTAATGTTGTTACCCATCGATATGGTTTCTTCACGAAGCACGATAGGGTGTTCAATCAATCGCCTTAGCAAGCGCATTTTGTTAGATAGGCGAGTAACGTCTTCAACGACTCTTGATGAGTTGTATTTGTTGAGTTTACGATGGGCTTGCTCTTTCTCACATAGCGTGATCAGACGCTTTTTGATCGTGCCATAGTCGCCTTCACGTGGTAGATGGGCCACCAGTGACAGGAACTTTTGCTCGGTATACCAAGACAGATAGTTATCGATGTTAACGTAGTAGCGTTTTAAGTTCTCTTCATAAGGAATAGAACGCCGCAAGCGCTTTAAGATCTCAAGCGTGAGCTCGATAACTTCGTCCACTTCATCTTCCGTTACGGAGTTGTTCTCATGCTTGTTTAAACTTGCTACCGCTTTGTCTAGCGCGATAACGTATTGGTAAGCGAACAAACTCAAACTTACTCGGTATTGCTGATTCGACAGGCGTCCACGTTTGGCAAGTCGACTGTGTACTAGCGGAAGAAGGATTTCAGTACTGTAATAAGATCGTTGCTGTGTGATTGAGGTGTAATAAAATTCGGATTCACTGATGATATCGGCGTTTAAACCAAGCTCACCAGGTATAAAAAAGTAAATATCTAGGTCGACACTTTTGCTCTTTGCGAGTGCATGACTGATTTTTAATGTTATTGAGTCTTGTTTATCGACGGTGACCAAAGAAAGCTCCTGACTTTGCTAAAGCATTCTTAACTTATGCGTTCCGTTGAGCAGGTAAGTATAAGAGTGCTAAAAGAGTGACTGGGGCATATAGCTGAACGACAACAGCATAACAGAGCACTATGCTTTTCTCTCTGATTTTCTTGTTAGTTTAGGTATAATTCCACGTAAATTTAAAAAGAGACAAAATCAATGATTAAAATTGGTCAAATTAACAGCTTAGAAGTCATTAAAAAGGCTGATTTTGGCGTATTTCTGGATGGCGATGATTACGGTTCTGTTCTACTACCTAGTAAGTATGTACCAGAGGGTACTGAAATTGGTGAGTATGTAGACGTATTTCTGTACTTCGATTCAGAAAGCCAACTTGCTGCGACCATTGAAAGACCAATTGCCCAAGTGGGTGAGTGGGGTTTAATGAAGATTGAGGGTGTGAATGCGACAGGTGCTTTTGTAAATTGGGGCATCAAAGAAAAGGACTTACTGATTCCTTTTAGTGAGCAACGCACTCGCTTCTCTGCCGGACAAACCATTTTAGTGTATGTTTATACCGACAAAGCGTCAGGTCGCATTGTTGGTACGACTAAGTTCAATAAATGGTTAGATAAAACTCCAGCGAATTATGAAGTTAACGAGCAAGTTGATTTGATCATCGCAGAGCGTAGTCAACTTGGTTATAAAGCTATCGTTAACGGTAAGCATTGGGGCATGATTTTCCCATCGGATGTTTTTGGTAAGCTTTACATCGGTAAAAAGCTGAAAGGCTTTATTAAGCACATTCGTGAAGATGGCAAAATCGACCTTGCTCTACAAAAAGTCGGTGTGGCGAAAATGGACGATCTTTCTAGTAAGATCCTTGACCTGCTAGAGAAGAAAGGCGGATTTTTGCCTTTGAATGACAAGTCGTCTCCTGAAGCGATTTTTGATGCTTTCCGCACAAGTAAAGGGACTTATAAAAAGACCATCGGTGGCTTATACAAGCAGGGTAAAATTGTCATTGAGAAAGACGGTATTCGTCTAGCGTAGTCCTAACTCACGTATAGCGGATCTGCAGCCAAAAAAACGGCCCAAACTTTTCCTTTTTTTGGGCCTAGGGGAAACGGCTCCGCAGAGCCTGCGCTAAACTTGTCCAACAATAATTTTGTTGGTGAACATAGAGAGAAATGCCACATCAAAGCATTACTTTGATACAACTAGTTTAGTACAGCGTATCCGGATCGCTAGCGAGCCCAGTTGCTTTCATACTTACGAATTAAAAAGCCATCGCAAATACGATGGCTTTTCATTTATTTATGATTCGCTACTTCTTTAAAATAAGTTCTTATCTCGTACTAATTCGCGAGGGAGACCATTCTTTATTCGGTTGCTTACCCACTTGCCAAGGCCAATAACTGCGCCTTGATAGGTGACAAGCACTTCGCCTTTACCTGTTTTCATTCCCTCAGGAATGGTTTGTGGGCGAACATCACGCCCCATGTACCATTCGCGCGCTTCTTCAATACTGAGTTCAATGGCGTTGCTTTCAGAACCTGTCGCCAGGGCAGTCGCGACTTGGTGTTGCCAACGGTAGCCATTTTTATGGGCTTCCGCGATCTTTATACCCATACGGGAGAAGCGTAATTCGCCGATCATCGCTTCTAAAGCATTAGGGAATAACCAGACATCTTTATCGCGAAGCCATACAGAACTGTCATTTGGAAGTTTAATACCTAACGCGCTTTGGAGTTGTTGAGCAATTTCTGTCGATTCTTTTTTTGAAGTTTTAGCAAAGGGGAATTTCCCCATGCGCTTTTTGACTTCTGGCGCCTCAACAGCAGCCAGTTTGCGAATTCTTGCAACAAAGAACCCTTCACAGTCGTAGACCTGTGGGAAAATATGCAAAAAGCCTTCTTCAGTTAGGGCTGCCTCTGCGTTTTCAAACAAGTTCTCAAGGCTTTCAAACTCTACAGCATCTCCAAAGGTTTCTTTCAAGTGATGACAAACTTGTTGGTTTTCTTCTGTACTGAGCGTACATGTTGAGTAAACCATCACACCACCGGGCTTTAATGCATGGAAGGCGCTTTCAATAAGATCTTTCTGTGTGTCAGCGATGTCGAGTACGGAAGCTTGCGTCCAGTTTTTCATCGCATCTTCGTCTTTGCGAACGGTGCCTTCTCCAGAGCAAGGCGCGTCGAGCAAAACCGCATCAAATTGTTCTGGTAGCCAACCGCCAAAAACGCGTCCATCGAAGTTACTTAGTGCGGCGTTACGTACCCCACAACGTTCCACATTAGCGTACAGTACTTTTACACGACTTGCGGCGTATTCATTGGCCACAAGTACACCTTCGTTGTTCATTAAAGCTGCAATTTGAGTGGTTTTTGAGCCTGGAGCGGCTGCGGTGTCTAACACGGTATCGTAAGATTCATCATTCATAAACAGAGCCGATACCGGCATCATAGAACTGGCTTCTTGAATGTAGAATAAGCCAGACATGTGTTCTGCTGTGTTGCCTAATGGTACAACTGACTCATCCGCTTCAATCCAAAAACCTGTGTCACACCAAGGCACGGGAGAAAGCTTCCAGCCTTTTGTTTCTGCTCGTTCTAAAAACGCTTCAACGCTGATCTTCAACGTATTAACTCGAATACTCTTGCGCAGTGGCTTTTGGCACGATGCGATAAAGTCTTCCATGTTGAGGTGAGCTGGAAGGATAGTTTGGATTTTTTCCAGAAACGCGTCTGGGATGTAAACATTAGGATGCAATGTGGGATCTCGTTTGCAGAATTTGTGGCAAATAATATACGAAAGCGAAGCAGAAACGAATAGTGACAAGGGCCGAGCAATAAAAAAGAGCAGCGATTGCTGCTCTTTTAAAGTGATCAAACTTCAATTGTACGTGAATTGAGCTTTATTCTACGGCTTAGGAATCGCTGTACGCCATTGAGTCCAACCTTCTTCAGCTTGTGAATACAAAAAGAAAGATTGCCCACTCTTTGCCGCTGGTGGAATAGTCGATTGCTCTGGCGTTGAAAACGCAATTCCTCCGCGAACTAAACTATCAAAGGTTCCCGCTTTGATGTTAGCGCCGGTAAGCCCGATGGAAACATCTACTCCTGAAACATTCCAGAACACACTGTTTTGACGAACGAGGTAAGCGTATTCAGGCTGTATTTTGATAGTTGTGACGATGCGATCAGCAAATTCTCCTAGGCTTACGTCGGTCACTTGGCCAACTTCCATCTGGCGGTAAAGAATAGGTGTACCGACTTGTACTGAGCCTCTTTGTTCACTTTGTAACGTAAACATGATTCCATGCACGCGTTCTGAACTATTTTCTAACTGAAAATCAAATTTGGCTTTACCTTTACCTGGTTCAACACTGATGGATTTCGACACCAACGCTCCGAGGTTTTTAACGCCACCTAAACCAATTTCTGGTTCAGTTAGC
The DNA here is from genome assembly GCF_033337375.1 of Vibrio sp. YT-17. Lineage (NCBI taxonomy): Bacteria > Pseudomonadati > Pseudomonadota > Gammaproteobacteria > Vibrionales > Vibrionaceae > Vibrio > Vibrio sp. YT-17. The sequence continues at coordinate 26,574 of NZ_JAWOQP010000030.1, read as the reverse complement.
CAAAAATGTGAACCTTCAACCGCAATGTTTTCTACGTATTCAGGTAGGATCCTTGCAGTGACTTCAACCATGTTACGACGAAAATTCGGTACAACCAGAGTGATTTCACCAACTTTAACACCTTGATATTCAATCGGCATTCCTTTAGCAATCTCTTGCGAACCGTCGGTTTCTAAAGCAATGACGCGCCCAAACTTGCGAGCGGTTTTTTGATCAGAATACAGCTTCCAGTTTTCTCCGATTTTGTTTTCAACGCCTGGCACGGAGTCAAAAGCGATGCCACCTTCGATTAACGACTTCAAAGGGTGTGCTTTCACACTGACGCCAGCTAATGATGCATCTATCTCAATCCCTGAACGATTCCAAAAAACGGTTTTTGGCGTTACAAGATAAGCGAAGCGGTTTTCGATAGTAGCCTTAATTAGTACTCCGCCATCAACTAGTTGGAAATCGGAGACGTTACCAACTGGAAGATTACGATAGAGTAGAGGGCTGCCTTTGGAAATCGGCGGCAATTCAGAAGCAAATAGTGTTAGAGCCCTAGAGCCACTTTGATTGTACTGCGCCAATTCAGCCAATGATTCATTTTGGAACAGTTGATACTCTTTTTGAATATCCTGCTTGCCTTCGCTCACAAAACTAATTGACCCGGTTAACAACTGCTTTGCTGGAGGAACGGTAACGCTGAGCCCGGATTCAGTTAACTCTGCTGACGCACTGCCGGTTACATAAAAACGATTGTTTGATTTGATCAGATGTTTGTATTCATGGTCAATCAATACATCCATAAATACTTCGTGTTGTGATTTTTTATCTTCCTTAACTAGGCCCACTTTGATGATTGAACCAACAACGATGCCTTTATAAAGTACATTGGCACCGCTATCTAGGCCAAACGAATTGTCGGACACCAACCGAATCGCGATGGACTTTTCTTGCTGTTGGTTAAACACGTTTTTACGAATGGCAGTAAAGCGGCGAGAGCGTTCACCCGCGCCCGGCACGATCGTTAAGAAGTTTCCTCGCACTAAATTAGCAATGTTTTCAACACCAGAAAGGGACACTTTTGCTTCTTCTAAAACAAATCGAGTACCTGTCGTCAGCATGTCACTAAAAGCGGGTTGAATTGCCGCTGACGCCAATATCACTTCTCGACCCTCGGAAAGGCTCAAGTCCGTCACTTGGCCAATTTCGATTCCGCGATACATAATTGGAGCGCCTTCTCCGCTGATCTTGCTGTCATCAGGTAGGACGATTTTAACCGCGATGCCTCGACCAGCAGTTTTCAAATCTTTATACAAACGGAACTCGGTGTTCTCTTCTACAGGCTCACCATCATCCGGAGAGTCGACGGCGATGGCGCCACCTAGTAAGGCACTCATGCTTTCTAGTCTTACATCGACACCTTCAAAACCGATGCTGGCACCAATTCCACTGACGTTCCAGAATCGACTGCGGTTGTTAATAATATGTCGGTATTGATCCTGAATGTTGGCTTGAATAGTGATAGATTTTGCATCTTCATCTAGCTGGTAACTGTACACTTCACCGATTGGGATTTTCTTATAAACAATTTGAGAGCCAACCGATACACCACCTAAATCACGGCTTTTGAGCTTAATATTCAAACCTTGAGAAACGCGTAAATCTGTTGGGGCAGAGTCTAACGCATGGAATGTTGTCTCAAACTCTTGACCATCTCCGGGTTGAATCGAGATGTAGTTACCTGAGACGAGCGCATCCAGTCCGGAAACTCCCGTTAGGCTAGCTGTTGGTTTTACTAACCAAAAGCGTGTTTTATCGTTCAGTAACTTTGCAGCTTCAGGATAGATATCAGCATCGACATAAATACTGCCGAGATCTTCGGTGAGGTTAATGTCTCTTACCATGCCGACTTCTAATCCTTGGTAACGGATAGTGGTTCGGCCGGCGACAAGACCTGCGGCATCAGAAAAATAGATTTGCACTCGTTGTCCTGCATCGTGTATCGACTTCACAACAAGCCAGCCAGCTAAGACCATGGTCAAAATTGGCAACAGCCAAAGAGGAGATATGCCTTTACTCCGCTTTACATCTGGTACGTATGACGTTTGAGAACTGTTCTGATCACTCATTCATTGACTCTTTTTCTGATTGTTTTGGGCTTGTTTGGTCCCAGATTAGCCTTGGATCAATACTTTCTGCTGCAAGCATGGTCAATACAACGACAACACCAAATGCTACCGCGCCATATCCTGGTGTGAAATCCAGTATCTGACCACGATCGACTAACGTCATCATGATAGAAATAACAAACAAATCCATCACAGACCATTTACCGATCCATTTAACAACAAAGTAAACCATCATTCGTTGTCTCTTAAACACCGAACGTTTGAATTGGATGCAAAGCATGATGTAGGCGAGCCCAAGTATTTTAATCACCGGGACAACGATACTGGCAACAAAAATGATCGCAGCGATTCCATACATGCCGCTTTTTACCAAACCAGCCACGCCTGAAAAAATAGTGTCCTCCAAACGCTTACCATTGGTAAGCAAGATGGAAATAGGGATCAGGTTAGCGGGGAAGATGGCGACCGTTGCTGCGATGAGGTAAGCCCATGTTTTCTGAATGGAGTTTGGCTTGCGATGATATAACTCGTGATGACAACGCTGGCAATGGTCACCTTCAGGCTGGGACAAGTGGCATTCATGGCAATGCACATCTTTATGCTCAAAAGCATATAAACTTTCTGGTTTCCAAGCTTCCCAATAACGACGCACGCTGATTCTTGAAACTAACAAAACGGTAAATATCTGCAAAAGAACCAGACCAATTAACCCTGGGCCGACGAAAATGTCGGAATAATCTTGGAGTTTAAAACAGGAAATGGCGATGCTAACTAAGAACACATCCAACATAACCCAATGCTTCAAATGTTGAATTAGCCACAGTGAGATACGAAGCCCACGGAACCATCGTTGATGTAAAGAAATATGCGCCGTTACCACTGAAACACAAACCGTCAGTGGCGCTAGAGAGCTACAAAATAGAATGAGCAATGAAAGAAGAACAAATCCTTCTTCCATCAATGTGATCATCCCTGAAGGCAGGGTTGCCGGAATCATCACACCAAAGAGTCGGATGCTAATAAAGTTAAAAAAGTGCGATGGAATAAATAGTAGGATACAGGTTATCGCGACGGCTAGATTACCAGAGAGGCTAGGGCTACCTCCGCGATATAATTGTGTACCACAACGAGGGCAGTGTGCATTTTTGCCATGGGGTAAGTCGACGATGTCGACAGGCAATTCACAACCTTGGCACAAACGTACGTTATTGGGTTGCATGGCGTGCTTAGACAGAGAGGTCATAACGACCTCTCTAGCTTGAACGATTTAAGCGTGGGACTGTATGCCCCCATATAAGGTTTGATATAAGCCTTCTTGCTCAACTAACTCACCATGAGTACCTGTTTGCGTCACTTTCCCATCTTCAAGCACGTAGATCAAATCGGCTTGTTTCACAGCGGATAGTCGGTGCGCAACGATTAATGTTGTTCTACCACGTAAGAACTCGGTCAGTGCTTTGTGTAAAGCCGCTTCAGTAGCGGTATCTAGCGCAGACGTGGCTTCGTCTAAAATAACAAATTGAGGATTACTCAGCACCATTCTAGCAATGGCAAGCCGTTGTCGTTGACCTCCTGACAAACGAATGCCATTACGACCAACTTGAGTATCCAAGCCGTGGTTAAGTTGAGAAATTACATCATGCAGCTGAGCCACTTCAAGCGCACGCCAAAGTGACATTTCGTCAAAATTCCCACCAAGCGTTAGATTATGCCTCAAGGTATCGTTAAATAGTATAGGTTGCTGTAATACCACGGCAATTTTGTCGCGAATTACTTCAAAACCAATATCTTCTGTTAATTCATCATTAAAGCGAATGCTACCGGAGTTTTGACGGTAAACCCCAATAAGTAATTGTATCAAGGTTGACTTACCACCGCCGCTTGCACCAACCAACGCCACTTTCTTTCCTGCCGGCATATGTAAAGAAAGATTATCTAGGACTTTGTTTTCATTATTGTAAGAGAAATTAATGTTTTCTACTTTAACATCAACTTCTCTACCTTCTTTGAAAGGATTTACCTTAGGAACCGGTCTCTGCTCTTCTTCTAACTCTAATAAGTCGTTGATGCGTTTTAATGCGGCTTTAGCGCTGTACCAAGAAAACTGAATCCCAAGCAACTCTTGAACAGGAGAAAGCATGAACCATAGGTAACCAAAAACGGCAAATATTTGGCCAATAGTAAGGTCACTGAACATGACCATTAACATTGCGACAGCTCTGAATAATTCAAAGCCGATCAAAAAGAGAAGAAAAGAAACGCGACCAGCCGCTTCAGATTGCCAAGCATACTTGTCTGCATCAACGCGAACTTGGTTCGCACTGTCTTTGAGTTGCTGGAGAAATTCTCGCTCTTTATTGGCCGCGCGTAGTTGGTAGATTCCATCTAATGTTTCAACTAAACGGTTTTGGAAAATTTCAAAAGAATGATTTTCCTTCCGTTTCAGATGTTTAACCATACTGCCTAGTTTACGTGAGAAATAAATGACAATAGGGTTAACTAACAGGATAAACAGACCAAGTCGCCAATCGAGCCAAAGTAGAACGATAGCAGTACCAATAACAGTCAGAAAACTGATAACGAATTTTGCTAACGTAGAACCAATAAATTTATCAATGGTCTCAATGTCAGTGATAAGGTGTGCGTTGATTCCTCCGCTACCTTTGGTTTCGTATTGTCGGATGCTGATACGGCCGAGTTTGTCGATCATTTTACTGCGCATCTCAAACGTGATGGTTTTTGAAACAAGCGTAAATTGTCGGCTTTGAAGGATATTTAATCCTTGGCTCGCAGCTCGCATAAGAACAACCAAGAATAGGGTGAAGAAAATATAGCCTGTCGGAGTGTGCCACGCTTCAGGGAGAATGGCATTCATGGCATCTAAGCCTTTTGCAGGTTGGTCCAATAAGACCTCATCAACCATCAAAGGCATGAGGAGGGGAATTGGAACACTAATCAAGGTTGCAAGCACCGCTATCAAGTTCGCTATGATCAGCTTGGACTTGTGCTTTTTTACTTGTGTTATCAACCAAGAACGGCTAATAGTGTCATTTTTCAGAAGCATTGTAATTGAGAATAAGTCCTATTATAAAGTAGGGCTGCATTTTAGCGCCATACATTGAGAATGGAAGCTTTTATAGTAAGTAGGAAGTTAATATGAACTTAGAACAATACCAAAGACTAACCAAACAAGCTGTTGCTCTAATTGAGTCTGAACCAGACTTTATTGCGAACCTAGCAAACTTGAGCTCATTGCTTTTCATGGAACTTGACGATCTTAACTGGGCAGGCTTTTACCTAACAAAAGGTGAAGAGCTTGTTCTTGGTCCGTTCCAAGGAAAACCAGCTTGTGTTCGTATCCCAATGGGTCGAGGCGTCTGCGGTACTGCTGCACAAACTAATACTATACAAAGAGTATACGACGTTCACGAATTTGAGGGGCATATTGCGTGCGATGCAGCGAGCAATTCAGAAATTGTGATTCCATTTTCTATTAATGGAAAGGTGGTTGGTGTACTTGATATTGATAGTCCAAGTATTGGGCGATTTAATGAAACAGACGAAGAAGGTCTCACTCATTTCATGGTTGAAGTAGAAAAGCTGCTTAATTCACACGCGAACGACGCATAAATTAGCCTTCGAGTGTGGTTTTTCCTTGGCATGTCACTATAATACGAGAATATTTTTTCTTAATGCTCGCGGAAATCCGCTCAAATCAGGACCCCTCATGACTGAAAAGTTAAAAAACAGCAAAGAAGTTATTGCATATATTGCTGAATGTTTCCCTAAGTGCTTTACTTTAGAAGGTGAAGCAAAACCTCTGAAAATTGGTATTTTTCAAGATCTTGCGGAACGTCTAAATGAAGACGAAAAAGTAAGCAAAACACAGCTTCGTGCAGCGTTAAGACAGTACACTTCATCATGGCGTTACCTACACGGTGTAAAACCAGGTGCAGTACGTGTAGACCTAGATGGCAACCCTTGTGGTGAGCTAGAAGAAGAGCACGTTGAACACGCGAAAGCGACACTTGCAGAAAGCAAGGCGAAAGTTCAGGCTCGTCGTAAAGAACAAGCACAAAAAGCTCGTGAAGAGGGTAAGGCGAAAGCGAAACCTGCGGCTAAAAAGCCTCAACAGCCTCGTCGTACTAATAAACCAAAAGTACAAAAACCAACTAAGCCTGTAGAAACGCGCGCTCTAAATGCTGATGAAATCACAGTAGGTAACGCAGTTAACGTGAACATGGGCAAAGGAAACATGGCAGCGACCATTGTTGAAATCAATAAGGATGATGTACGTGTTCAACTTGCTAACGGCCTACAAATGGTTGTGAAAGCGGAGCACTTGCGCGCATAAAGGAGATACTCCTACGCATGAATTGCCGTTCAAAAGTGACCCTGATTGCTGCTAGCTTATGGCTAGCAGCATCAGCTCAGGCTCTTGAAGCCAAACTACATAAAGATGACCTGCCGGTTCTTTCTCCTGAAGTTCAGCATGAAACAGCTAGCAAACGAGTCACCTCGCGATTTACCCGCTCTCATTATAAGCACTTCAGCCTCAATGATGATTTCTCTAAAGCGATCTTTGAACGCTATGTAGAGTTGCTTGATTACAATAGAAATATTTTCACTCAAGCAGACATCGATTCATTTAAAAATTGGTCAGTCGAGCTTGATGATCAGCTTAAATCGGGCAACAACCAAATTGCTTTTGATGTTTACAACCTCTCAATGCAGAAGCGTTTCGATCGTTTTGCTTATGCGTTAACTCTACTCGATGAAGAGATCAAGTTTGATACCGATGACGAGATAGAGTTAGACCGCTCTGAGGCCGCATGGCCAAAAGACGAAGCAGAGCTCAACGAGTTGTGGCGCAAGCGTGTGAAATATGACGCGTTAAATCTGAAACTGACTGGCAAAGAGTGGCCAGAGATTAAAGAAGTTTTAGAGAAGCGTTATAACAACGCGATGAAGCGCATCACACAGACCAACAATGAAGACGCATTTCAGTTGTATATGAATGCCTTCGCGCGACAGGTTGACCCTCATACAAGCTACCTTTCTCCACGTAATGCCGAGCAATTCCAATCGGAAATGAACCTTTCTCTAGAAGGCATCGGCGCCGTTTTGCAAATGACAGACGATTACACAGTAATTCGTTCACTTGTTGTTGGCGGTCCGGCCTCAAAGAGTAAGCAACTTGGTGAAGGGGACCGAATCACTGGTGTTGGACAAGACGGTGAAGAAATTGTCGACGTGATCGGTTGGCGTCTGGATGATGTTGTTCAGTTAATCAAAGGCCCTAAAGGCACAAAGGTTAATCTACAGATCTTGCCAGAAGGTAACGATGCGAAGAGTTACATTGTCACAATTGTTCGTGACAAAGTTCGCTTAGAAGATCGTGCAGTTAAGTCAGAAATCATCGAAAAAGACGGTAAGAAGATTGGTATTTTAGAAGTACCAAGTTTCTACGTCGGCTTATCGAAAGACACCGATAAATTACTAGCTGAGTTGAAAACCAAAAACGTTGACGGCGTAATCGTTGATCTACGCAACAATGGCGGTGGTGCGCTAACAGAAGCAACGGCATTGACAGGTTTATTCATTAAAGAAGGTCCTGTAGTTCAAGTTCGTGACAGCTATGGTCGCATCAAGGTGAATGCCGATACCGATGGAAAAGTGAGTTATGATGGCCCATTGACGGTGTTGATTAACCGCTACAGTGCTTCAGCATCTGAAATTTTTGCAGCGGCAATGCAAGATTATAATCGTGCAATCATCTTAGGTGAAAACTCTTTCGGTAAAGGTACAGTTCAGCAACATCGTTCACTGAATCATATTTACGATCTTTTCGATAAAGAGCTAGGTTATGTTCAGTACACGATTCAGAAGTTTTATCGTATTGACGGTGGAAGTACGCAAAATCGTGGTGTTGCACCAGATATTTCGTACCCAACGCCAATTGAGGCTTCTGAAACAGGTGAAAGTGTTGAAGACAATGCTTTACCTTGGGATCAGATTGATAAAGCACAATATCAAACGTTTCCAAGTAACGACGCCTTAGTTGAAAAACTTACTGCTCTTCATAACAAGCGTATTTCTGATGAAATGGAGTTCCGCTTTATCAATGAAGACATCGAGAAATATCGTAAAGAAAAAGACGATAATACTTTGTCTTTGAACGAAAAAGTTCGTAAGGCTGAATCGGATAAAGCGGAAGCCCTTCGATTACAACGCATAAATGAACGTCAAGTTGCTTTGGGTAAAAAAGCATTTAAAACATTGGATGACATACCAAAAGACTACGAGGCTCCTGATGTTTATTTAGATGAGTCTGTCGCGATTATGGTCGATCTACTTAAGCAGGAAAATCAGTCATAATAACTGGCAATTTAGAATAAAAAGAGTGAGTCTTTCAGATTCACTCTTTTTTTATGCCTTTTTGTCTTCCGCTGTCTCGATATCGAGCAAGATATTCGCTTATTTTCCCCCAATAATTTACGTGATCTACATCTAAAATTTCGCGAAAGTGAGGACTACTGGCTAAGCTAAAAGAAAACGATAAGGATGCCGATATGAAGTGGTTCTTTATTTTACTTAGCTTTTGCTGCTTTAGTGTGTTTGGTGGAGAAAACACCAGAGAAGATGAATTAAGTCACTTTGACACGCCGTTTCTCATCGGAGACTGGTATTTGATGAACCCAAACCCCGAAGAGTCGGCTGAAAACTTTCGTGCGATCAAACTCTCATTAGGTTCTGACTACAGCTTTTCTATTGATATTCAAAAGAAAGACTATTCCGTTGACCATTGGGAAGGGCTGTATAACGCAAATGAAGACACAATCGTTCTTGGTTTAAACACCGACGAGCCTCAAATTTATGCCTATCGCAACAACCATAATACGCTTGATCTTAATGGTGTAACATTCACTAAGGGATTATCCAATTCACTTGCAGGTATGTGGTCTAGCTCTCACGTATCTGGCGACGGTCTTGTGGCCAACAACATTAATCAGATGGATTTGATACTTCAACCTGATTTCGTGTTCATGTTTAGGGTTTCGAACGAAGAAGGGGATGAGTCCATCAAACAAGGTGTGTTTTACACAGAAGATGAGTTTTTGGTTCTGCTGTATGAAAATGGCGAGCATGGAACCACGTATAAGCTCAACAAGAATGAGCTAACGATCGAAGATTCCAATGGTGATATGTACGCCGTACTCAATAGAGTTACGCCATGATGCCTTTAACATGCGCCAAATTACGCGTGCGTACGGTAAGTCATTAATGTTGTTTAAATGTTAATCAAAAAACGGAGCTAGAGCACTAAAAGCTCCGTTTTTTGATGGAAAGACTTGTATTCTGATACCACAACCCCTACAAATAGCTTATATAGTGATACCAGAAATGCATTTTTGATCATGCAGTCTGGTATTTTTGTTGTTCGACATACAAGGATTTATGCTCATGTCTCAAGCTCCCCTGGCCAAATATCGTAAAGATTATAAAGAGCCATCTCATGCGATTACTGATATCGATCTTACTTTTGATCTATATGACAATGACACAATCGTTACGGCGGTATCAAAAGTTGCTCAAAAAGGCGATACAACAACGCTAGAACTCGATGGCGAAGGGCTTGAGCTACGCGCTGTAAAAGTAAATGGTGAGGATTGGGCTCATCACGAGGTGAAGGAGTCATCGCTGGTACTGACCGATCTTCCATCCGAGTTTGAACTTGAAATCGTCACCAAAATTGATCCTGAAGCGAATACAGCACTCGAAGGTTTGTACAAATCAGGCGGCGCATTTTGTACTCAGTGTGAGGCTGAGGGCTTCCGCCGTATCACGTACTATCTAGACCGTCCGGATGTTCTAGCAAAATACACAACAAAAGTGATCGCAGATAAAGCGGCTTACCCATATTTGCTGAGCAATGGTAACCGAATTGCAGAAGGTGATGCAGAGAACGGTCGTCATTGGGTTCAATGGCAGGATCCGCATCCAAAACCAGCTTACTTGTTCGCCCTTGTTGCAGGCGACTTTGATGTATTGCGTGACAAATATACAACGATGTCAGGTCGCAGTGTTGATTTAGAAATCTTTGTTGATAAAGGTAACCTAGATCGTGCAGGCCATGCGATGACATCTTTGATCAACTCGATGAAGTGGGATGAGGAACGCTTTGGCCTGGAATACGATCTGGATATTTACATGATCGTTGCTGTTGATTTCTTCAACATGGGTGCAATGGAAAACAAAGGCTTGAACATTTTTAACTCAAAATATGTGCTGGCGAACGATCAAACTGCGACAGATCGTGATTATTTAGGCATCGAAGCTGTGATCGGTCATGAGTACTTCCACAATTGGACTGGAAACCGTGTCACTTGTCGTGACTGGTTCCAACTAAGTCTAAAAGAAGGCTTAACCGTATTCCGTGACCAAGAATTCTCTTCTGACTTAGGCTCTCGTGCTGATAACCGTATTGATAACGTACGTATTATTCGTGGTCCTCAATTTGCGGAAGATGCAAGCCCAATGTCTCACCCGATTCGTCCTGACAAAGTCATTGAGATGAATAACTTCTACACGCTAACGGTGTATGAAAAGGGCAGCGAAGTTATTCGTATGTACCATACACTCCTTGGCGAAGAGGGCTTCCAAAGAGGAATGAAACTTTATTTTGAACGTCACGATGGTACCGCCGCGACGTGTGAAGACTTTGTTTCTGCAATGGAAGATGCCACCGGTGTTGATTTAAAACAGTTCCGTCTGTGGTACAGCCAATCGGGTACACCAACGCTGCGCGTAAATAGCGAATACAACGCTGATGCAAAAACTTACGCACTAACGGTAGAGCAATTTACGGAGCCGACGCAAGACCAAGCAGAAAAACAAGCGCTGCATATCCCGTTCGATATCGAGTTGTATGATTCGAAAGGTCAAGTTATCCCATTGATGAGTAACGGTGAATCTGTTCATAACGTGCTGGATATTAAACAAGATAAGCAAACGTTCGTATTTGAAAATGTCGAAGAACAGCCAGTGCCATCTTTGTTGCGTGAATTCTCGGCACCAGTCAAATTAGAATACGATTACAGCGATGACGAGTTAGTCTTCTTGATGAAGCACGCAACGAACGATTTTGCTCGATGGGACGCTAGCCAAATGCTATTGGCTAAATACATTCGTCAGAATGTGAAAAACGTTCAAGCGGGACAAGAAGTATCGCTTTCTGAAGGTGTGATAGATGCTTTCCGCGGTGTGCTGTTGGATGAAACGCTTGAGCCAGCTTTCATTGCTCAAGTTTTCTCTATGCCTTCAATCAATGAGATTACTGGTTGGTACCAGCAAATTGATATCGATGCCGTAGACAAAGTGCTAAACAGCATTACAGTGTCACTTTCCAAAGAGTTAGAAGATGAGCTAAGTGCGACTTATCACACGCTTAAGCAAACAGAGTATACGATCGACCATGCTGCTATTGGCAAGCGTGCTTTACGTAACCGTTGCCTTCAGTACCTTGCACATACGGAAAAAGGTAATGATTTAGTCAACGCGCAGTACGCATCTGCAAATAACATGACAGATACGATTGCTGCGATGAGTGCTGCAAATAACGCTCAGCTCGAGTGTCGTGAAGCACTTATGGCTGATTACAGCGATAAATGGAAGCACGATGGTTTGGTTATGGATAAGTGGTTTGCACTGCAAGGTAGCAATCCTGCAGAGGATGCTCTTGAAAAAGTAAAAGCAACCATGAACCACGAAGCATTTAGTTTGAAAAATCCGAACCGTACGCGCAGCTTAATTGGCTCGTTCTTAAGTGCGAACCCTGTACGTTTCCATGATAAATCCGGTGTAGGTTACCAGTTTGCCGGTGAAATTCTTCGCCAACTAAATGATTCGAACCCACAAGTAGCTTCTCGAATGATTGATCCTTTGCTTAAGTTCCGTAAATACGATGAAGCTCGCCAAGCAATGATTCGTGCAGAACTTGAAAAGCTCAAAGCAATGGATAATCTTGCTAAAGATCTATTCGAAAAAGTGACTAAAGCACTAGACGAATAGTAAACAACACAATAGGGTGGTCATTAAGGCCACCTTATTTGTTTATGTCACTTAGTTTTCACTTCATGAACTATTACTACTTCAATCTCAACATTTCATATCAAACGTTTTTATCTCATTATTCTGGTGCGGCAAGTGTTGTTCAAGTTGTCACACACAACGGTTTGCGTTTGCAGTTACCCGCCGCGAGATTTAGACCATTTCTTAGTCAATTGGGCGTTAGAGGCCAGTTTAGACTAACAACTGACCAAAATAATAAGTTTCTTAAGTTAGAAACTCTGTGATGTATTGTATTTGCAGAGAGTTAAATAGGAATCTTAGTCACAGAATCGGACATTTCACCTCTTACCACTACGATTAGTTGTTAAACATTTGTAATTATGCTTTTACAATGGGCACATGCATTACCTATGCTTAGTTTCTAAGGTAACAACCTAGCTACTAAGTCCCCCTACAAAACAACAATTCTAATGTGGAGTGTGAATATGACCGCGCGTGAAAATGTAGTGCCGGTTCTGCTTGAAAAGGTTTACCAACTGATTCAAGACAAACTCGAGCTTTCTCACCAAACGCTTGTAACTAAACTTGCTCAACACTTATTCAGTAACATTGCTGATGATGATCTAATTCAGCGAAACGAATCCGACCTTTATGGTGCTGTCGTTAGCCTTTGGCACCATATCAATGAAAAAAAACCAGAAGAGATTTCGGTTCGAGTATTTAACCCGACCGTAAGTCGTCAAGGCTGGCAATCCACACACACAATCGTAGAAATTGTTGTTCCAGATAGTCCATTCTTAGTGGACTCAGTCAAAATGGCTTTAGCACGTTTGGATCTTGTTTGTCACCTAATGTTGAATAACCCAACACAGATTCAGCGTGATAAAAAAGGCCAAGTTACAGACGTAAACGGTGAGGGTGGTGTTCTTCAATCACTTTTCCACATAGAGGTAGACCGCCTTACTAGTAAAGACGAGATGCAAGCGCTTAAAGAAGAGCTGTTAAGAATTCTATCTGATACTCGCTTAGTCGTTGATGACTGGAAGCAGATGGTTGATAAGCTTAAGTTTGTTACTGATGAACTTGAGAAAAATAAAGATCGTGTTTCTATCCAAACTGATCGTATGGATGAAACGATCGCATTTCTTCGTTGGCTAGAAGATCATAACTTTACCTTTATGGGTTATAAAGATTATGACTTAAAAGAGGTCAATGGTGATACCGAACTTGTTCCTGCTAAAGAAAAAGGACTAGGTCTGTTTGCTGATGACAAGCGCGTGCGTAGCGTCAAGCTCTCTGAATTATCAGATTCAGCGCGATTAGAAGCGAAAAAACCATACGCTCTGATCATCACCAAAGGTAACAAAGCATCTCGTATCCACCGTCCGGCTTATACTGATTACATCGGTATTAAAAAGTTTGATGAAAACGGTAAAGTAATAGGTGAGCATCGCTTTACTGGTTTATATACCTCCGCCGTTTACAACCAAGCGGTACAAAGTATTCCTCTGATCCGTGAAAAAGTTGACCGTATCCTTGAAGCAAGTGGATACCGCCACGGATCATACTCATACAAAGCATTGCACAATATCTTAGAAAACTACCCACGCGACGAGTTGCTTCAAGCTAATGAAGAAGAGCTGCTTGAGGTGGGAATGGGTGTTGTACAAATGCAAGATCGTGACTTGCTGCGTTTGTTTGTTCGTAAAGACCCATTTGGTCGTTTCTTCAGTTGCATGGTTTATGTCACTAAAGATCGTTACAACACAGAATTGCGTCGTCAAACTCAACGCATTCTTAAGCAGTACTTTGGTTGCGAGCAAGAGGTTGAATTTACAACGTACTTCTCAGAAAGCCCACTAGCGAGAACACATTACATTGTTCGTGTAGACAATAACAACATTGACGTAGACGTGAAAAAGATCGAGCAAAATCTAATGGAAGTTTCTACCTCTTGGGATGACAGACTAAAAGAATCCATCATTGCTAACTTTGGTGAAAGTAAAGGCCTTCCTCTTTCAAAAGAATATATGAGTGCGTTCCCTCGCTCATACAAAGAGGACATGATGCCAGGTTCTGCGGTTGCAGATATCGAGCGCTTAGAAGCGTTAAGTGATGATAATAAACTTGGTATGTTGTTCTACCGACCTCAAGAAGAGGGAGCAGATTCCAAAGCTGTCCGCTTAAAGTTATATCATCGCGATGAACCAATTCACCTTTCTGACGTAATGCCGATGTTGGAAAACCTTGGTTTGCGTGTGATTGGCGAATCGCCATATGAGATCGAGAAAAACAACGGTCAGACCTTCTGGATCCTTGACTTCTCTATGCTGCATAAGAGCGAGAAAACCGTTGACCTTCGTGAAGCTCGTGATCGTTTCCAACAAGCATTTGCTGCCATTTGGGCGGGTAATCTTGAAAGTGATGGTTTCAACCGATTGTTATTAGGTGCGTCTTTATCTGGCCGTGAGATTTCCATTCTTCGCGCTTACGCACGATACATGCGCCAAGTCGGCTTCCCATTCAGTCAGCAGTACATCGAAGACACGCTAAGCCACTACCCAGACTTAGCGACAGGTCTAGTCAAGCTGTTCACCAAGCGATTTGATCCGAAACACAAAGGCAGCGAGAAAGGCCAAAACGATCTAATTAAAAAGCTAACAGAGCAGTTGGATCGTGTAGAGAGCTTGGATGATGATCGTATTATTCGTCGTTATATCGAAATGATCATGGCGACGCTTCGTACCAACTACTACCAAGTAGACGAGAATAAGCAGCCTAAGCCTTGGTTATCTTTGAAAATGAAGCCAAGCGATATTCCTGAGATTCCGCAGCCTGTACCTGCATTCGAGATCTTTGTTTACGCACCAGATATTGAAGGTGTTCACCTTCGTGGTGGAAAAGTGGCTCGTGGTGGTTTGCGTTGGTCAGATCGTCAAGAAGACTTCCGTACGGAGATTCTTGGCTTAGTGAAAGCGCAACAGGTTAAGAACACTGTAATTGTACCAGTGGGTGCAAAAGGCGGCTTCGTTTGTAAACGCCAGCCATCTCTCACCAGTCGTGATGAAATTTTTGCGGAAGGTCAGCGTTGTTACAAACGCTTTATCCGTGCACTGCTTGATGTGTCAGATAACATCATTGAAGGAGAGGTGGTACCACCACAAAACGTTGTTCGTCACGATGAAGATGACCCATATCTAGTAGTGGCTGCCGATAAAGGCACAGCAACCTTCTCAGATTTGGCAAACTCTGTTTCTGCAGAATACAACTTCTGGCTAGGTGACGCATTCGCTTCAGGTGGTTCAAACGGTTACGATCACAAAGCAATGGGAATCACCGCAAAAGGTGGTTGGGAATCTGTTAAACGTCACTTCCGTGAAATGGGCATCAACTGTCAGACCACTGATTTTACTGCAATCGGTGTAGGTGATATGGCAGGTGACGTGTTCGGTAACGGTATGCTGTTATCGAAGCATATTCGATTGCAAGCTGCGTTTAACCACATGCACATCTTTATTGATCCAAATCCAGATTCAGCCAGCAGCTGGGAAGAGCGTAACCGCTTGTTTAATTTGCCAAGATCAAGCTGGGAAGATTACAACAAAGACTTGATCTCTCAAGGTGGTGGCATCTTCTCTCGTCGATCAAAATCGATCCAGTTGACGCCAGAAATTCAGAAAATGTTAGGTACGAAGAAAGCATCTTTAGCGCCTAACGATCTGATAAAGATGATCTTGAAAATGAAAGTCGATCTTCTTTGGAACGGTGGTATCGGCACTTACGTTAAATCATCGACAGAAACTCATACAGATGTTGGTGACCGTGCTAACGACATGCTGCGCATTGACGGCCGTGACTTAAGAGCCAAAGTGGTTGGCGAAGGTGGTAACTTGGGTATGACTCAGCTTGGTCGTATCGAATACGCACTAACTGGCGGTCGAGTGAACACGGACTTCGTTGATAACGTAGGTGGCGTTGACTGTTCGGATAATGAAGTCAACATCAAGATCTTCCTCAATGGACTGGTTTCAAATGGCGATCTTACGGTTAAGCAACGTAACCAAATTCTAGAGTCTATGGAAGACGAAGTGGGTGAAATTGTCTTGGATGATGCTTACCGTCAGTCGGAGTCGATCTCTGTTACTGAACAGCAAGGTGTTGGCATTGTTAAGGAGCAAATTCGATTCATCCACACTATGGAGAAAGCAGGGTACTTGGACCGTGCTCTCGAATACATTCCTGATGATGAAACGCTAATCGAGCGTGAAAAACAGGGACTAGGTCTGACTCGCCCTGAGCTATCAGTGTTAGTTGCCTACGGTAAAATGGTACTTAAACAGCAACTTGTTACGGATGAAATCGCAAATGATGAATTCCATGCAAAACAACTTGTTGAATATTTCCCAAGTGCGTTACGACGTAACTATAAAGATCAAATGGTTAATCACCCACTGCGAGCTGAAATTATCGCTACAGCATTGGCTAACCAGATGGTTAATGAAATGGGCTGTAACTTCGTTACTCGTTTGCAAGAAGAAACTGGTGCAAGTGTTGTCGATATTGCCAACGCTTACAGTGCGGCTAGAGAAATCTTTGATTTAGAAGAAATCCTCAAGCAAACTCGCAAACTTGATAACGTTGCGACAGCGCAAGCTCAATACGAAATTATGTTTTACGTGCGCCGAGCACTGCGTCGAATTGCACGCTGGTTGCTTCGTAACCGTAGCGGCAAATGCACGGTCGGTGAGTTGATTGCTATCTACAAGCAAGATGTCAATGTTATCACTGAAACCCTAGACACTATGTTAGTTGAGTCTGAAGTTGAAGAACACAATGAGTTGGCTCAAGGTTGGATAGAGAAAGGGGTTGAAGAGAAACTCGCTCACCAAGTTGCCCGCTTATCAAGCTTACAATCTGCACTGGATATTTCATCAGTAGCAAGTGAAACAGGTAAAACGGTTGAGCAAGCATCGAAACTCTACTTTAACTTGGGTGACCGTTTATCGTTGCATTGGTTCTTGAAGCAAATTAATAGCCAAGCCGTTGATAACAACTGGCAAGCACTTGCAAGAGCGGCATTCCGTGAAGATCTGGACTGGCAACAACGTCAACTTACCGCTCAGGTACTGACTTGTGGCTGCTCAACCGAAGAGCTTGACGTGATGGCTGCGTTAGAAGATTGGATTGAAACTAACGAGCAATCGTTGCACCGCTGGGAGAGTATCTTAAACGAGTTCAAAGTTGGCTCAGTACACGAATTTGCTAAGTTCTCTGTAGCACTTCGAGAGCTAGTACTTTTAAACCTCAACTGCTCATCGAAAGAGTAGTGGAATAATCAAGTCATAAGTAAAAGCCTCGTTATTTAACGGGGCTTTTTATTATCTATTATTCACATTTGGAACGAAAATAGTTACATTGTCACATTGAGTTGAAATTAAAACAGAGTGAAATCGATTGCTTTTAAGCGGTTAGTTACGATTTTTATCGCAGAAACTTGATTGTAATTGTTTGTTTTATATTTGAAAATCTTATAAAGATATAGGTTTTTACTTATTACGTTCATTTTCATTGAATTACGATGAAAAACGGTAAATAATATTGTCCCGTTTATACGGGGCTTTTTTCTTTCGGAGGCACAATGCTTTACCGTCTAGCCAGAACTGGCTTTTTCCAACTCGATGCCGAGAAGGCACATGATCTTGCAATCAAGAACTTCCAACGCTTTAACGGCACACCACTTGATCTCTTTTACCGCCAACAGTTACCAACTCGTCCAGTTGAGTGTATGGGTCTAACATTCCGTAACCCTGTTGGTCTTGCGGCTGGTTTAGATAAAAACGGCGAATGTATTGAAGCATTTGATGCCATGGGCTTTGGCTTTGTCGAAGTCGGCACTGTAACGCCACGACCACAACCAGGTAATGATAAACCACGCCTATTCCGTTTAGTGGAAGCAGAAGGGATCATCAACCGCATGGGCTTTAATAACCTAGGCGTTGATAATTTGATCGAGAATGTTAAACGAGCAAAATTCAATTGTGTTCTCGGAATTAATATCGGTAAAAATAAAGATACGCCAATTGAGAAAGGGGCAGAGGACTACCTGATTTGTATGGAAAAAGTGTATGAGTATGCTGGCTATATTGCAGTAAACATCTCATCGCCAAACACTCCAGGCCTTCGTTCACTTCAATATGGTGAAGCCCTTGATGAACTGCTTTCCGAATTAAAGGCGAAACAAGCGGAGTTATCAGAGAAGTACAACAAGTACGTCCCGTTAGCATTAAAGATTGCGCCAGATTTAAGTGACGATGAAATCTGCCAAATTTGCGATTCTTTATTGAAAAACAATATAGATGGTGTGATCGCGACTAACACAACTTTGGATCGCACGATCGTAGAAGGGATGAAACACGCCAATGAGGCAGGTGGCTTGAGTGGTCGCCCTGTGCAATCACGCTCTACGGAGGTCGTACGTAAGCTTCATGAAGAGCTTGGAGACAAACTTCCAATTATCGGTGTTGGTGGTGTAGATTCCTATGTTGCAGCCAAAGAAAAGATCATGGCAGGCGCTAAGCTTGTTCAAGTCTACACTGGCTTTATTTACCACGGCCCAGGTCTCGTACGTGATATTGTTAAGAATCTTTAACATATACATCAAAAACTACTGAAAAATCAGTACCTGTTACATAAAAAAGAGGACTTTGTTTCCTCTTTTTTTTTATCCGTTCGTTTGTAGAATTTAAAAATCACGAGTAGGTAATTAAGCGTCTTACCTCTTTACCACTGATTTAACTAGTCAAGAGAGAACGGAATAATGCTTAAACCCAGCGACAAATGGAATTGGTATTTTGACGAGCAAAAAGCTTGCTTAATGCTGGATCTGGGGGAGGAAATGATTTTCCAAACCAATCTATCCCGAAAATTGTTGGTTAACTGTGCCTTCTCAAACAGTGAATTTACCGTTGATGACGCCAGCGCATTTCAAACGTTTAATGAGCGCATTCGCTGTCTCGATATCAGTGAATATCGCCAAGCTGAATTAACACTGTATTGTGTTGCTGCAAAGCGTTTTCATAAACCTGTACAGCCTAAGAGCTGGTTCTTCGATGCACAGACCTCTGATTATGAACCTCAAGAAGGGGACATGGTCTTTCTCACAAATCAATATTCTGATGGTATGTTCATCGTTCTAGAACCAGGCGAAACATCGAGCTTATGTGCTTATGTTAACCAAGAAGCCTTTGTTCTTGATGGCAATAAGGCGCTTCAATTTGGGCAGCCGATTAAAGTAATGCATGATCGCATGGCTTGTGCAAACCACCTCTTTGCAATGACCCCTATGGCAATGGTGGGTTAAAGCGGTTTAATTTTTCTTTATTTCGTTCCTTTGTTTGCCTTAATCGACCTTATTGGGTCGATTTTTTTTGTCCTTTCCTCAGACACTCCAATCCGAAAGACCATGAAACTGTTTGTTTTCTATGCATGCAAACATGAAGCTGGTCACTTTTATTTTACTTATTTCAATTTGATTACTCCTTTAATTAGGCAACCTAGCGCCTAAAACAACCCTATTTATTCCCCTATAAAGGGTATTTGTAAGTAACTTACATCAACCAATTCAGGCTGGTATATACCAAAATGCATGTAAATAAGTATTCACTTCTTCTAAAGGAAACAAAATACGTTCATGAATGAAAAACATTCAAACTAAAGATGTTGAAAGTTTTAGATCATTTGAGTGGTGATGATTTGAACTAACGGGTGGGAAAATACCTTTAAAAACGAGGCATTGATCGTAAAGTCAGGTATAATTGAAGCCATTTTTTATCAGCGAAAGAACACTATGAATCAATATCTCGCGGTAACTTCAAATGGCATGGAAAATTTGCTTGTTGAAGAACTGACTAAACTAGGCATTGAAAATGCGAAACCAGTACAGGCAGGCGTAAAATTTAAAGCGACAAACGAACAGGTTTATCGCTGTTGTTTGTGGAGCCGTTTAGCGTCTCGATTTGTACGTGTTTTATCTGAGTTCACGTGTAACAACGACATGGACTTGTATCTATCCACTTCCACTATTAACTGGGTTAACCAATTTCATAGCTCTAAACGCTTTGTTGTGGACTTTAACGGCACAAACCGTGAGATTAGAAATAGCCAATACGGAGCTATGAAGGTCAAAGATGGCATCGTAGATTGCTTTGAGAATAAAGGCTTGCCACGTCCTAATATCAGCAAAGAACGCCCAGATATTCGTATTCACGTTCGTTTGCATAAAGATAAAGCGTTGCTTGGGGTAGACATGGTAGGTAGTGGTCTTCATCAGCGTGGTTATCGACCAGAATCGGGTCGTGCGCCATTACGTGAAACGCTTGCTTCTGCGATTATCATGCGTTGTGGCTGGGATGGGCATCAACCATTACTCGATCCAATGTGTGGTTCTGGTACTTTGCTTATTGAAGCGGCGATGATGGCAGCCAACATGGCACCTGGCGTTAAGCGCAAACAATGGGGCTTCGAAGTTTTGGAAGATTTTGAACCGGAGACCTGGGCTGAGATTAAATCAGAGGCTAATGTTCAAGCTAGACGAGGTGTCAAGAAAGTTGACGCTAAGTTTTTTGGATTCGATAACGACCCCAAAGTATTAAAAGTTGCTCAAGAAAACGCCCGCAGAGCAGGTGTTGAAGAGTTGATTGAGTTTGCGCAAGGTGATGCTGCAACTATTACTCGTCCCGCAGGATTTGAACACGGTGTTATCGTTTCAAACCCACCTTACGGTGAGCGTCTAGGAACTGAGCCGGGGCTGATTGCGCTCTATACCGCATTCGGTGGACAGCTAAAATCTGAGTTTGGCGGATGTAAAGCATCTATCTTCTCTAGCTCAGACGAGCTCTTGAGTTGCCTTCGTATGCGCGCTGATAAACAGTTTAAATTGAACAATGGTGCGTTACCGTGTCACCAAAAGAACTACAGCATTGCCGAGCGCAGCGCTGATGAAGTTAAAGGTGCAGATACTAACGTTCAAATCGCACCAGACTTCTCAAACCGTTTGAAGAAAAACATTGGCAAGATTGGCAAGTGGGCGCGTAAAGAGAAACTAGACTGCTACCGTATCTACGATGCAGACCTTCCAGAATATAACGTAGCGATCGACGTGTACGGCGATCAAATTGTGATTCAAGAGTACGCAGCACCTAAGAACATCCCTGAAGAAAAAGCCAAGCGTCGTCTAACGGACATTATCCGTGCGACGATTCAGGTGACAGGTGTCGAAGCGAACAAAGTTGTACTGAAAGTTCGTGAGAAGCAGAAAGGTCGAAGCCAGTACCAAAAATTAGGTCAGGTATCAGAGACGCTCGAAGTAAACGAGTACGGTGTGAAGCTGATCGTGAACCTTCATGACTACCTAGACACAGGCCTGTTCTTGGATCATAAGATCACTCGTCGTCGTCTTGGCGAAATGGCACAGGGTAAAGATTTCCTTAACTTGTTTGCTTACACTGGTAGTGCAACGGTGCACGCTGCAGTTGGTGGTGCGCGTTCCACTACAACTGTCGATATGTCAAACACCTACTTGAACTGGGCGAAAGACAATATGCAGCTTAATGGCTGTGTAGGGCGCCAACATAAATATGAACAAGCGGACTGTTTGCAATGGCTAGAAAACGCAAAAGGTGAGTACGACTTGATCTTTATTGACCCACCTACGTTCTCTAACTCTAAGCGTATGGAAACATCATTCGATGTACAACGTGACCACATTAAGCTAATGAAGAACCTCAAACGTTTACTGAGAAGTGAAGGCACAATCGTATTTTCAAATAACAAACGTCACTTCAAGATGGATGAAGAATCACTCGCTGAATTGGGTTTGAAGGCTCAGAATATTTCTTCTCAAACGTTACCATTAGATTTTTCGCGTAATAAACAGATTCATAACTGTTGGCTAGTAACGCACGCGTAGTATAAACAAAAGGATTAATACGTGCTGATATTGTATAGCACGGAGGGATGCCATCTTTGTGAGATGGCATTTGCTCTAGTAGACCAAGTCGGTTTGGCCGAGCAAACAGATATCATTGATATTGCGTTCGATGATGTACTATTTTCTCGTTACGGCGTCACAATACCCGTATTAAAATATCAAGATTCTGAGTTGAACTGGCCGTTTGACTTAGAACAACTCACACATTGGTTGGATAATAATGGCATTACTTACCATTCATAACGCACAACTTGCATTTGGTGACCACCCATTGCTAGACAAAGCGGAGTTCGCTCTTCAAGAAAACGAACGCGTTTGTTTAGTTGGTCGTAACGGAGCAGGTAAGTCCACGTTAATGAAAGTGCTTGCCGGCGACATTTTGTTGGATGATGGCAAGATTCAAATAACTCAAGACGTAGTAGTTTCTCGGCTTGAACAAGATCCACCGCGCAATCAAGAGGGTACGGTTTACGAATACGTATCTGGCGGTTTGGCTGAAATCGGCGAACAATTGAAGATCTATCATGATCTTCTCGATCTTGTTGCTCAAGACCCAAGTGAGAAGAACATTAACCGTTTGGCGAAAGTTCAAGAGCAACTTGATCATTCTAACGCTTGGCGCTTTGATGACCGTGTTAAGAACGTACTTGGCGCTTTAAAACTAAGCCCAGAAACCAAACTGACCGATCTATCCGGTGGCTGGCAACGTAAAGCTGCTTTAGCTCGTGCGCTGGTTTGTGATCCTGATGTATTGCTTCTTGATGAACCAACAAACCATCTCGATGTGACAACGATCGAATGGTTAGAGAACTTCTTAAAAGACTTCAAAGGCTCGATCATCTTTATTTCTCACGACCGTGCATTCATCAAGTCGATGGCGACACGCATCGTCGACTTAGATCGCGGTCAATTAGCTTCTTTCCCTGGTAATTACGAACAGTATTTGAATGACAAAGAAGAAATGCTTCGCGTCGAAGAAATGCAAAATGCTGAGTTCGATAAGAAACTAGCTCAGGAAGAAGTGTGGATTCGTCAAGGTATTAAAGCACGTCGTACTCGTAATGAAGGCCGTGTTCGAGCCCTTAAAAAACTTCGTGAAGAGCGTCGTGACCGTCGTGAAGTTCAAGGTAAAGTTAACCTAAACATCGATGATGCTTCTCGTTCAGGTAAGATTGTATTTGAAGCAGAAAATGTATCTTTTGCTTACGAAGGCAAGACAATTGTCGACGACTTTAGCTTTAACATCATGCGTGGTGACCGTATTGCACTTATCGGACCAAATGGCTGCGGTAAGAGTACGGTACTTAAATTGCTATTAGGGCAATTGGAAGCGCAGTCTGGTCGTTTACACTGCGGAACAAAATTAGAAGTCGCGTACTTTGATCAGTACCGAGAGATTTTGGATCCAGAAAAGACAGTGATCGATAACTTAGCGGATGGGAAACAAGAAGTAATGGTTGGGGGACGTCAGCGTCATGCGCTGAGTTATCTTCAAGACTTCTTATTTGCACCTAAGCGCGCCAGAACCCCGGTTAAGGCACTTTCTGGTGGTGAGAAAAACCGATTATTGCTAGCCCGTATCTTGTTGAAACCAAACAACTTACTTATTCTTGATGAGCCAACTAACGATTTGGATATCGAAACGTTGGAACTTTTAGAAGAAATGCTTGCCAATTATCAGGGTACATTATTGTTAGTGAGTCACGACCGTGAGTTCGTAGACAACACAGTAACAACCAGCTGGATTTTTGAGGGTAACGGTATAATCGAAGAGTTCGTTGGTGGTTATCATGATGCTAAACAGCAGCGTGACCAAGTTCTTGCTTCGCGCAGTCAGGTTGAAAAACCAACGAAGAAAGAGAAAGTGGTTGAGGAAACTCCCAAAACTACGCAACCTAAGAACAATTCGAAGAAGTTATCGTATAAGCTGCAAAGAGAATTAGAGGCTCTACCAGCTAAACTTGAACAATTAGAGTCGGATATCGAGAGCCTTCAGGAGCAAGTGAACGATCCAGAGTTCTTTGCTAAACCTGTAGAGCAAACTCAGCCGGTATTGGAACAGCTTGCTGCATTAGAGCAGGAGTTGGAAATCGCATTCGAGAGATGGGAAGAACTCGAAGCAATGCAACAGGATAGTTAAGAATTCAATGAATTGTAGTAATAAATTCAAATTGACCGCCATTGCAATGATGGTTGGTACCACAATGAACGCACAGGCGGCATTGTATCAAGTTGTTGAGGTTTCACCTCAGGATCATGGTTCAAACGGTGACTACCAAACGGCTTACGGGGTTGCAATTCAACAGGGCAATGCAGGTACAGATCCTTCAACAGGTTCACCTTTCGCTCTAGGCTGCTTTGATGCAGCAGCAAACTGCACGCCAGAGCAGTTTAAACTTGCAATGGAAACTCGCACTACACCGATTTCAGCGACACAAGCCGTGGATGGGAACAGCTATCGTGAAGAAATCCCATTCGGATTAGACGCTGGCTTTTATTACATCCAAGAACTCAAAGACTTTGAGCGTTACTGTTACAACCAGCTTCGTTATTCCACCTGTGACTCATGGGCTTCAGTAAACTGGACGCCGTGGAATAAAGAACGTAGTAAAGACTTTACTTCTAATGCGTTAGCGTTCATAGAAGAAGATTCTGCTGCTTATAAAAATGAATATAACAATGTTATCAACCAGCTTACCGAGGGTGGTGCAGCTGTCGGTAATCAGAGTAAAGTTAGCACAGAAAATACTTCTACATTAGAAACACGAAATACCGTAGTTGCACCAGTAGAGCCAAATATTCTTACTGGCGATAATGACGCAAGTGTTGTGCAAAGCCATGCTTGGAGCACAGACGGCATTTTTACTGTTGGCAGTGTTTCTCGAACAGCAAGCAATACCAATGGATCTCACCACACATCAAAAGCAGCGATTTGGGATCAAAGCGGAACCGTCAGTGAATTGGCTTGGCCTAGTGGCACATCTAAAGATGGAGAAAGGTTAGCTCAAGGGAGCATGCGTGATCTTGTCACTGATGGAACAACGGTCTATGGCGTAGGTTACAACACTTACAGTGATGATAACTACCTGAATGCGACTGTTTTTGTCGGAACTCTAGAAGCCGAAGGTAGCGTTGAAAACGCAACTTGGAAAAATAAAGTTGTTGTAGGAGCTAGACAGCGCGAAGGTGATGATACTGTTCATACAAACTCACGCTTAACCGACGTTAACTCTAATTTTGTTGCTATTGGTGAAGCGAAACGTTCGGGCGGATACTTAATGCCAACGGGCTCTGCTCCGAATCGTCTCTTTATCGTAGATGATGTTCGTAAGGATTCTATTAGCGCTTTTTACCCAACTACTGGCATTTTCTTTAGCGGTGCGGGCGGTAAGATGGGCGGTATCAACTCTTACAATGAAATCGTCGGGCAACTTGATGCGGAAACGACTCGTGAAGACGATGGCAAGCCACGTCGTAAGCGCGGTTTTATCTATCCATATAGCGTAGGTGGCGAGACTAGTGAACGTGCTGCAACATTATTCAATGGAAAAGCTTGGTTCCTAGACAGTTTGACTAATGGCGGTGATTACTCTGAACAAAACAATCAGTTCCGTATTATCGACGCAACTGATATCAATGATGCAGGTGTGATCTCTGGTACTGCTATGAAATGTGCAGGTGGTTATAGCACAACAGCAAACAATGCGACATGTAGCTCTGAAGAGCAAATTGTAGCAGTCAAACTAGTACCTATTGCTGACGCAACTAAGGACGACATCGTATCTCGAAGCATTGACTCAACGACGACAGAGCGTCAAGGTGCAGGCCTTGGTTGGTTAGCTTTGACCATGCTTGGATTGTTTGGGTTCCGTAGAAAATAGTTAAAAATCGTCAGTAATTTTTAAATCAAGCAGAGGCTCACACATTTGAGTCTCTGCTTTTTTTATGCCTTGAGAAATTGCCTACTTTGATCGATTCTTATAAGTGGAGTCATAAAAACTCCATCAAAGTTTCACAATAACAGCTGTACGTTAGTAAATGGACCTGTATGAGGAATTAACTATGAAGAGACAAAAGCGTGATCGCCTAGAACGAGCTCAATCTCAAGGCTACAAAGCTGGGTTGAATGGAAGGTCTCAAGAGGCTTGCCCATATCAACAAGTTGATGCTCGGTCGTATTGGTTAGGTGGTTGGCGTGATGCCAGAGATGAAAGACAATCTGGTCTCTACAAATAAACTCTCCACATACAAAAAGAAGGATTCGAAAGGGCTCTACGGAGCCTTTTCTACATTATAGGGACATAGGGAAGTAGGTTAACACTGGATAGTAAATTACCACCTTCTAAAGAAGGTGGCTTTGTGTGAGCCCCCTAAAAGGGGGCCTTTGTTTAGTCCAGCGCC